>JAOUFM010000004.1 GCA_029858205.1 Deltaproteobacteria bacterium
GACATGCCGGGATGGCGCCGTAAACCCTGTCCTTTGCGCGCTTGGACGGCATGTCCGGGAATAGGTGCCTGTTTATGGCCGACATTATCGCGGCATGCGGCTGGTTCTTGGATATGATGCAAGGCGCGTAAAACACCGCCTCGTCCTCGCTTGATACGTCCTCGCTGCCGCCGGTATCGGTTACAAAGAGCACAGGACACCTGGTATCGGTCTCGCGCAGCCATTCAAGTACGCTAAAGGAATCGGCTCCGGGCATATCAATGTCCATCACCAAAGCGGCAAATCTTACGCCACTTGCAAACTTATCCATTAGCGCAGCGCAATCATGCGCAAGGACTACCGAGTGCCCGGCCTCGGTCAGCATGGCGCCGAGCCTGTCCCTGAACAGCCCGCCCTCTTCGAGAACTATTATGTCCTTCGATGTCCCGGTTATCATAAAATCCAACCAAACCGCCAATTAAATACTTCGCCAATCCCAAGTTTATATAATATCAGGCAGGATTGTCCTGTCAAGCAGCCATTGCCATATGTGGCGCACTGTAATAAAACGGTTGCAGTTATCTTACCATCTCAACGCGTACCTCTGTAGTATCGGCCCTGCCCTGGTCGTCAACCGCCCGTATTATGTATTTACCTGGAGATGCGTTCCATTCAAAGGGCTTGTCCTTTGGCGAATTTCCAAGATACTTTTCGTTTACGAACCAGAACACCGTGGACGAGTCGGCATCGGTCACAGCGCTAAGCGCTATGACTTCGGACTTATCCTTTGCCGCCCTGATATTATACACAACGCCCCTTGCAGGAGATGTTATCTTCGGAGGAAGCCCGGAAGACGCCTTGATGTCGAGCGAGCATCCCGGCATATAGGGCGGCGCAGTGCGCCTTGGGAGCCCGGCCTGCCTAAATATCTTTTGCAAATCGGATGGCCAGAATTCGTAGACCTCTTTACGCGTTGTTTTTTCGTCCACATTGCAGGCCCGAAGCCCTGTTTTCTTGTCTATGGCAACCTCTCTGTGCACCTCGCAGGCCTTTATCGGCGATACCCCCGGCACAAACCACGTCACACTAGTCCTCGGGCAGCTCTTCGACGGTATCTGCCCGGACACCGTGCACACGTGCACCTTCGATAGCCCTTCCGGTATCCTCCTGTACACGGCGGCAACGCCGTTTTCCTCGGCCTTTAGCGAATCTATGATATCGAACATAAGCGGCGCGGCTGCTGTCCTGCCTATGAAGGCCGGGTTGCCCTCGCCGCCAAAGTTCCCGACCCATACCGCGAGCACATAGGGCCCGAACACTCCAACACTCCACGCATCCCTGAACGCGTACGATGTGCCGGTCTTCCAGTAAACAGGAGGACTGTCCTCGGCAAGCTTTGCCGCAAAATCGCTCTTATCGGGCCTCGGAGCGTCCTTAAGCATATCGAGCGTCAGGTACGCGGCCTCGGGGCTAAGGAGCTTCTTTTTTTCGCCTGCCGCGTCCCTGACGCCGGCTATCACTTTAAGCTCCCTTAGCTCGCCTTCGTTTGCGAGCATCGCGTACATGCGGACAAGGTCCTCCATCGTCACCTCTATCCCGCCAAGCACAAGCGCCAGGCCGTAGAAGTTCTCCTCTCTTAGCCTTCCTACACCTGAGTCCTTTATAAGATTATAGAGCCTGTGCTCGGAGAGCCTGTTGGCCACGTCCACGGCAGGAACGTTCCTGCTTTTTATAAGAGCCTCGGCAGCGCTTATGGGGCCTGAAAACTCGCCGTCGAAGTTCTCGGGGTTATAGGCGTGAAAACCAAGCGGGGCATCCTTTAACATGGTCATAGGGTGTATGAGCCCCTCGTCTATGCCAAGGGCGTAGACAAAGGGCTTTAGCGCAGAACCAGGCGAGCGGTAAGAAACAGTGCCGTTTACCTGCCCTTCTATTGCGTCGTTGAAGAAGTCCGCCGAGCCCACGGAAGCAACAACCTCCATGGTGCGGAAATCAACGAGCATTGCGCTCGCATTATAAATGCCGATACGCCGTTTTTTCTCGATATATGCCTTGAGCCTTCTGTCGAGAAGTTTTTCCAGCCCCAAATCGAGCGAGGTAACAAGACGCTCGCCTTTTTTCTTTCTTAGCACAAAGTCCACGAAGTGCGGGGCAAGAAAAGGCAGCTCAGAAGGCTCACTTACGGTCATCGGCAGCTTTAACGTGCCTTCCTTGTCTTTGTCCTCCGGGTGCGCCTTTATCCATCTCTCGAAGAGCGCGGTCCTTGCCTCTATGAGCTCTGCGTTGGATAAATCCGTATCCTCAAACGGCGTCCTCGCAGCCGGGTTTTGCGGTATTATGGCAAGTGTGAGTGCCTCATGCACGGTAAGCTTCGATGCGTTCTTTTTAAAGTACACCTCGCTTGCCGCTCCGGCGCCTTCGACGTTCCTGCCGTAAGGGACAAGGTTCAAATACGCCTCGAGTATTTCATCCTTCGAGTAATAACGCTCTATCTGTACGGCCCTGAATATCTGAAGTAGCTTTCCACCGATGGTCCTTGAATCGATTGAGTAACGAACCCTCGCAAGCTGCATCGTTACAGTCGAAGCGCCGATGCGCCTGGATTTGACGAGATAGGTCTGCCACGCGCCCCTTATAAGAGAAACAGGGTTAATCCCCGGGTGCCAGTAAAAATACCTGTCTTCGTAGAGAAGTGTGGCCTCTTTCAAATAAGGCGATATCTCGGAGAGCGGAACGAAAAGACGGTACTTATCATCTGGTGAGAGCGTAAGCCTAAGGAGGCTGCCGTTTCTGTCATACACTGCGCGAGAGAGGCCAACGCCGCCAAGAAGGTCCGGGCGCGGCATGAACACGTAAAACAAAACAGCCGCCGCTAACGTTATAGCGGCGGCCTTTAGAACCCTGCTTCGAAGTTTCTTCAAATCCACGATAAAACTACCTGTCGGTTACGGTTATCTTCGCGCCAAGAGACCTTGCCTTGATTTTCTTATCATACATGGACTCGCCAAAGGCCGGAGGAACGGCATACGTGCCCTTGTTGGTCGCCTTTATCTTATAGATGAACTCGCTTACAGAGTCCGTCACCGTGCCAAAGAACACCACCCTGTCTTCACGCATATCGACGTACTCGGCATTAAAGCCGCCCTTCTTGGAATTCAGCACGGGCTCGAACCCTCCTGGCAGGAGATCGACTATCGCGGCATTCGGGATCGTCTTTGCCCCGACGGCGCGTATTTTCAGGCGCACCTCTATCTCGCCGCCAAGTGTCGTTGCATCCACCACCTTGCCGCTCTCATCCCTGTACTCGCGCTGCACCTCGAGCGATTCCTTTATCTCGGAGGCCGGCATCGCGGAATCGAACCCTGCCTCGGTCGTCTGGTAGAAGAGATAGAACTCTCCATCGGCGCCAAAGCGTATCTTCTTTGCCTTATCCGAGAACTTCACGACCGGGAAGAGGCCTTCCGGAACCACAAGCGGCTTTAAGGCCGAATCCGCGCCTATCTCGCCAATGGATATCTTTACCGCGGTCTTCGAACCTGCCACGGCGGCGTAAGCATCGAGCGCTAGAATTGCGTTCGAAGAAGTGAAGGTGTTATAGTTGCCTCCCACAATCGAATCCACTATCCTCATAAGATGCTCCGGCTTTATGTCCTCGGCCTTTTCGTAGAAATGGCGCGACACGATATAAAGATATAGGGAATCCATGAGGAGCGAATCCGTAAAACTGTTCAATGCATAGTCCGAAGAGTAGCGCTTACCGGGGTCGTATCCTTTTATAAGGGCCTTTGCCTGCGAATCCTGCTTAAGAAGCTTGTATGTCGCGGCAACGTAAAGGGCTATCGCATCCGACTTCCACTCTTTGCCGAACCTCGAATCCAGTTCCTTTACGAAGTTATTTAAGTAATTCGTCGAGACAACGCCGCTTCTGGTGAGCACATAGAGCGCGTACGCCATGTTTCTCGCGTACCCCATGTGCCCGAGGTCGTCGTCCATCATGTTCCTCAGGTAATTAAGTCCGTTGTCGATTAGATCCTGCGGCACGGGGTAGCCCTTCTCCTTTGCCTCAAGGAGGAAGTGCATTGCGTATACCGACATGTGCGGCGCGGTAAAGCTGTTGGCCGCCCAGTAGCCAAACGCGCCCTCCTGGTTTTGCCTGGACCTGAGTATCCAGATTGCCTCGGAAAGGCTCGTCTCCACGTCTCCGGGGGCGTAGCCGAACTCGGCCCTTCCCATCAGCACAACGGCAGGGAATGCCTTGCTTACCACCTGCTCGGTGCAGCCGTACGGGAATTTATTAAGATAGCCGATAAGCCCTCTTGATATGCCAAGCGGAAGCACCGATGCCGAAGCATCGGTGGTCCTAAACTCCTTATACATCGGCCTGCCAACCGGCACGTCCTTGGTCTTGTCCTTGAAGTAACCCGTATTTAGCGTGACCATGTAGGGCACCGGCGGCCTCACGCTCGTCGTCGAAACATAGCGCGTCTTCTTGTCCTTGTACGAGGCCTTGAACTCTATCGATGCGGCCCCGAGAGCGGTCCTGCCTCTAACCTTGAAGCTCACGCTTGCGTCGCGGCCCTCGCTTATCTTTATCTTACGCTCGGCGCCGTCTAGCATCTCAAGGTGCTCGGATGGAGCGGCGCTAAGCGTTATCTCCGCGTCCTTACCCGAGCCCTCGGCGTTATTGGCAACCGAGACGCTCACTATAAACTCATCCCCCGGAGCTACAAAGGACGGGACGTTTGGCTGTATGACAAAGTGCCCTCTTACCGTGGATTTTTTCTCGGTAGCGCCTACGGCGTCCCTGGATACAGCAACGGCCATGACTCTTAGCGTGCCGTTAAAATAAGAGGGCATGTCGTAGGTAAGCTCCTTTTCGCCCGGGCCCACGTCCTTTATGCCCGACCAGTATGCTACCGGAAGCTCGCGTTTACGCCTGAAGGGGTTAAGGTTTTTCCCGAGAGCTTCCTTTTTCATTTCATAATCTTCGTCGCCGCCGGCGGCGCTTACGGCCATGACGGTGTTGAACTCCGGAAGCAGAAGGTCCAGTATCTGCGCGGTAGAGACCTCGAGGGCGCGCTTCTCGAAGTAATGAGATAGCGGGTCCGGGGTACGGTACTTAGCCACCTGAAGTATGCCCTCGTCGACCGCGAACACCACGACCTTTCCCGGGACCTTGCTCTTGTACTTTATCTTAAATGGCTCTCCCGGACGCGCCACTTCCGGGGCATCGAGCTCGACCTTGATGTTGCGCTTATCCCTGCTAAGCGTAAACGGCGCGATGCCGTAGCTAAGCGGGCTCATGAATACTTCGTCCGAGTTTATGGACCTCACGAAGGTCACGTTCACGTACCCGTTACCCTCGAGCCCCGAAGGCGCCGGAATGCTCACAACAGAGCTCGTGGTAGAGGTCTTGAACCACCTGTGCGCATAGACCTTGTCCCTCTCAATCGTTATGAGGCCTGTGCCTGTGTAGGGCGCTTTCACGGAAACAAGGATCTCCTCGCCCGGTGAGTAGTCCTTTTTATTTAACGTTATCTCGAGCTCCGCATTCTTTTCTATGTCCTGCGAGACATTGGCAGAGCCGACGACCGTGTACCTCACCTTGTTTAACTCTGTGCCCGAGGCATCCTCTATCACAACAGAGAAGTTCCCCGGCTTCGAGGTCTGAAGCTTGTACGCCGTGCCCTTTGAATCAATCTTGAGCGCGCCATCGCTCACAAACGATTCCTTGAAAACCGACTTGTACTTATAGAGGCCGTTTGCCTCCTTTACAAGGGACGACACGTAGCGGCCTTCCATAAGCCTGGCCTTCAGGCCCGAGAGCTCTACCTTCTTGAGTTCCTTGTTAACGGCTATGAAGTCGACGCTTCTATCGCTATTCTTGTTTATAAAGTTAAGCGCTCCGTCGGCCTTATAGCCAACGACCGCCTCAAGCGGCGATACCATTATCATGTTCGACGACACGACACTTCTGCCGCCCTCGGGCTCAAAGGCCTCTGCCGTGAAGTTAAGAACGTACGTTGCCTTTGCATACTTCGATAGATCCACGTCGAATTCGACTGTGCCGTCATCGGTGGTTTTCTTCGCATCCAGGCGGTCTGTGTAGCTGCCCTTGGTCTTGAGCTGTTCATAGAGCGGGTCGAAGAAACGGTAATCCTTATACCCTCTAAACGACACGGCCTCGGGATGAAGCTCTACCTCTGCCTCCACGTCGCGCCCGGCAGCCGGGGTGCCGTAGAGGTTCTTTACCGTAACAATGCCCTTTATCCCTTCTGGCGATACCCAGCCGCCGAGAGCGTCCTTCGAGAACCTGGTCTGTATGTTCATGCGATCCGGGATGAACTCCTCGACCTTTACCGAGGTGGAGCCAAGAAGGCTCGAGCGGTAGCCGTCCTTTATGATATAGACGCGTACCTCGTAGTTGCCAGTAGGCGAGTTCTCGCCGGTCTTATAGCTTATCTCGTCAAAGCCGCTTGCCGGGAGCGTGAACTTTTCCCTTTTAACAACAAGCCCTCTCGGGTCGGTGACCGTTGCCTCGAGCGGCACGCCGCCAACGCCCTTATCCCAGTCATTGGCCTTTACTATGAGCCCTATGTTAAACTTATCGCCCGGCCTGTAGATGCCGCGGTCGGAGAAGAGATACGCGTTTAGCGTATCGCCTCTGCCGTACGAGTACACGCCTCCGACATCGAAGCGCGAGTAATTTACCTTCCTGTCGTATTTTTCATAAGGCAGGAACGACAGGTCTCCGCCTTTTTTCACGACATATACGGTCGGTGTCTTTTCCCGCTCAAGGCCCGTAAGGTTCGCAAACGACACGCTGCCGCCGCCGCTCGTGTACTTCGTCGCAACGGGCATGCCGTTTTTCCCGAGCACACTTACCTCTGCGCCTTCGACGGCGTGGCCGCCGTGCACGGAAACAACGAACACATCACTTGTCTTGTCGCTGTTCTTCTTCTCTACGATTCCAAGATCGGTCACAAGTATCATGCGCTTGGCGCTTGGCCCTGTTGTGTAATTGCCGGAAGGGTTCCAGCCTAAGACCTCGAAGAAGAATATGCCCTTTCTGCCCGCCTTGGCAAGGTACTTCGAGAAATCGAAGGAGAAGTACTGTGTTTTTTGCGGCGGCAGCTTCTTTAGCGTAATTATCTCGGAATACCTTTCTGTAATGTTATCTTCGTTAAAGGAATAGGAGTTCTCGAAGTACGGATTGGTAAACGAACCTTCGGTCTGGGTAATAAGGTGGTTCACGTCGCTCTCTATGACCTGGCCGATATTAACCTTAACGGCCTCGATGCCTCTGGCAACGAGCGGTAGCTTCTGCTCGCCGCTAAGGCTAAGGAGCGCGCCGCCCTGCATGATATCGAGTTCCTGCGGGAAATGCGGCACGCGCACTATGCGCGCGAAGTCCTCGTAGAGCACGTAGCCGCCGTAGGATTTTAGCCCCTTGGCTATCTTTATATAGAGGTATTTGCCAACCGGCACATCCACCTTAAAGCTGTGCATGCCGGAGTATTCCAACTCGGTCGGTATGGCATCGAGCTTCACCGGGGTCGAAAGCGCGAGTATTTCTGGCCCTACCTCTGCCGCATCGGACCAGTAGTGGTTCTTCCTTCCGGAATTGGCAACACCGGGCACGGGAGGCCTGTCGTCTGGAAGAAGATACGCGGTCAGGCTCTTTTGCAGCTCTGTTTCGAGAACGCCGTTTGTAAAGTCCATCACCACGACGTGCTCTGGCTCGTACTTGTCATTTCTTACAATAGCCGTCTGTGCCCCGCCGACCTTGAAAAAGGTGTACATGCCCGGGATGTTCGCCCTGTTCTCGAGATCCTGATTGAAGGAAGGCCCGCCGGCCGCGGCCTTGGTGCCCGAATCTATCGATATGTTTAAATACCTGTCGAGCATCGGCATCTCTATCTTGCCGGTGACTATATAGGCCACGGTGTTATACGGGTTGTAGCTTACGGTAAACGGAACATCGTCTGCAGCCTTATATTCTTTTCCGGATTTGACTTCATAAAGAGTAAGCTCGATATTATCTTCAAAGGCCTTTTTATCGACTGGGTGCGTGAACTCAACAGTAGCTGTGACGAGCTTGTTTTTCGGGTCGACCGGGTCCTGGTAGAACTCGACATTTTCCCATGAGATAACGAACGGCGCGGAGCTAAAGCTGTACTTATACTTATCTAGCCCCACGTGCTCTGGAAACATCTTTTTATCGAGCTTGACTGTGTAGGAAGTGCCGACCCCCCAATCATCGGCAGGCCTGAACTCGAGGGCATCCTCCAAAGTCCATCTCCACTGGCCTTTTATATCCGGCTCTATCGTAATGCCGGAGGTAACGACCTTTCCGATGGCATCGAGCGGCGCAACCGAAGCCGAGAAATGAAGGACGAGCGAATCTACCCTCTTACTTCCGTCCTCGGGGTCAATGGTGGTAAGTTCCGGCGGCGTGCCAGTAAGGGTTGCAAATGTCGGCGGCTTTTTGGCTGTGCCGAATATCAGGCTTAATACAAGTATCAGAGCAACGGCAGCAAGCACGCCGGCAATCACCGTGTTACGCCGCCTGGGATTATTCGGGATGTCATTAAACCAGACAACAAACTGATTTAATTTCACCTTCCATGCCGCCTGCTTGACCGCGCCTCCCGAAGGTTCGCCGGCAGGTTCAGGGGAAATCTCCGAAACATCATCTTGCTGATTTTCATTCTGATTGTCGGTCACGTCAATCCCTCCTAAAGGATGGAATATTCGCAAAAAGCAGCGGGCAACCAGCTTATTATCCTTTACAAACGATAATTTGTCAATATCCCACAAAACAGCCCCATATGTTTTATTTTTATTGACGCGGCAGTATATTATATAATATAAATGTAAACAGAATTGCTTGTGTTTCACCGGGTCTCAAGACCCCCGCCGACTGGAAAAGCCTGCCAGAGGAGAGACCCGAATTACAAAATAAATATATCATGCGCGGAGGCTTATCAGAATGAGCAATACTCGTGACGACAAAAAGGCCGACTCAACAATGGTGGGCAGCGCCTCGCCCGACTCAACCATGGTAGGCGGCCAGGCTCCGGCAAGGGCAGGCTCATCTAGCCGCTACACGATAAAAAAGACCCTTGGCAAAGGCGCCATGGGAGTTGTATACCTGGCCCATGACCGGGTGCTCGAGCGTGACGTGGCCATAAAAGAGCTGCACTCGAACCTCGCGCAAAATTCAGACCTGATGGACCGCTTCAGGCTCGAGGCAAAGGTCCTTGCCAGGATGACGCACCCCGGCATCGTGCAGGTCTACGACTTTGTCGAGGACGGAGATAAGGTCTGGATAGTAATGGAGTTCGTAAAGGGCGAGGACCTTTCCGAGTACTTCAAAAGAAAATCCAGGCTCTCCATGGAAGAGACCGTAGCACTCGGCACACAGCTTGCCCAGGCGCTTTCCTACGCGCATTCTCTTGGGATAATACACAGGGATTTCAAGCCCGCAAACGTGCTCCTTACCGAAAGCGGAGTGCCAAAGATAATGGACTTTGGCCTTGCAAAGCTTATCGAAAGCGCGCACCATACGATGGCCGGAACGATACTTGGCACCCCGAGCTTCATGAGCCCGGAACAGGCCTCCGGGCAGCCTGCAGACGAAAAATCCGACATCTACGCCTTCGGCGTAGTTCTCTACCGCATGGTTACCGGAAAGCTGCCGTTCGAAGGAGAGCTTGCGAGCATTCTCGCGCAACATATAAACACCCCTCCAAAACCGCCAAAGGAACTTAACCCCGAGGTGCCTGACTCCATACAGGGGCTTATCCTAAACCTCATGGAAAAGAGCCCGGCCAAAAGAGCAAAGGACATGGCCACGGTCGTCGGGCTTCTAAAGGGGGACGCTACGGCGGCAAGGACTATTCTCCAAACGCCCGGCGCAGAGGTCTCTGACATCGAAACCTTCATGGCAAAGCGCCAGTCCATGGAAAAGATGTTCGAGGAAAAGTTCACCAAGCACGTCACGGTCATGTTCACGGACTTAAAGGGCTCGACTACCATAGCGGAGAAGGAAGGCGACCTATCTAGCCGCATCCTCATACAAAAGCATAACGAGATAGTGTTCCCTATAATAAAGGACAACCACGGCCACCTCGTAAAAACTATGGGCGACGGCACGCTCTCGTACTTCGAAAAAGCGCAGGACGCGGTGCGAGCCGGGGCTGCGATCCTAAAGGCCTGCGATAACTATAACGTAAAGGATAAACCAAAAGCCCCGATCATCATGCGCGTGGGCATGCACACCGGAAACTGCATAGTCGAACAAAACGACATCTTCGGCGACGTGGTGAACACGGCCTCCAGGTTCGAGAGCAACTCCGCCCCGATGGAGATATACATGTCCGAGGAGACATACAACTCCCTCGAGGACAAAGGCGAGATATACACGCGCTACATCAAGACCATCAATTTAAAGGGAAAGAGCGAGCCATTCAAGGTATACAAGGCCTTCTGGAACCCCGAGGAAATAGAGAAGGACATGGCGCCAAAGACCGACGCCGAAGTGCTTGCGAAAAAGCGCTTTCCTCCGGCAATAAAGGTTGCGCTCATAATACTCATACCTCTTCTGATACTGATATTCATAACGCAGTACGGCAAGATATTCAAAGGCTCATCGAGCGAAGAACGCCGCTCCATAGACCGCTCGGTAAGCTCTCCGGCAACGCCCGAGACCCCGGCAGCGCCAGCGAGATAAACATCCTTAAAATGAAAATGCTGGACACACACGTGTCCGGCATTTTTTCATCGCAAAATATTACCCTATCTTATTACAGCGTTCATCTTCCCGAAGTTGTACTTCAACGAAAGCCCTGCCTTCCATTCCGTATAGTCAGCGGCCTTACTTAGCTCGTAGCGCGCTCCGAGGATAAAGTTTCCGAGCACTAACGCCTCGATGCCTCCGTTTACGCCAAAACCGGTTGAAGAGCCGTTATCGCCCTCAAACGGCGGAACAATGCGCTCGGGCAGGGTTGCGTCGCTTAGCGGATACCGCTTGGCATCTTCTTCCGTGTAGCTCATCTTGCCAACTGAGAGCGCGAGGTCTGCCTTCACGTTCTTACAGGCCTTTGTCTCGAGACTTAAAAAACCGCCTACTATGAAGAACTTCTTCGGGCTGAAATACCCGCCGTGCCCGTATGTGAATGCGCTCGAGTTGTTCTTAAAGCCGCTGGCCGTAGAGAAAAGCCCGAGAGAGGCCCCGCCCCACGACTCCTCGATACTTTTACCAAGCGTGAGCCCTGCCGAAGCCGAACTGTTATCTATCGTATTTACGCCCCTGTATGCGTGGTAATCGCCGTTTACATGCACCCAGTAGCTCGTCTTGGGTATTACGAACGTCCTCTCTGCGGTTATGCCCGTCTTTACGACCCTGCCCCAGTATTCTTCTGTCTGGAAATACGGTTCGTTAATACCTGTAAAGGACAGAAGCGATTCCTCTACAGATTCTGCATGCGCCTCCACCTTCCAGAACCCTGTCTCGGCCTTCAAAAACCACGTTGGCGCAGGAGAGAGCTCGGCACCGAACGGTGTGGTGCCAACCCCGGCGGAATAAGAAACATTTCCCTCATGTTTGAAGCTCAGCTCCGGATAGTACCCTTTCACGCTCGTCTCAAAGGGTCTCTTGAAAGGAGCCGCACTGTATACAAACCTGCCGAGGAACGTAAACGGCTTTGCATCGCCTGAATCGAGGTCAACGAACGTAACGCCAAACTTCAAAAGATTTCCCGTCCTAAACGGATAGGCAAATGCCAGAGAAGTCCTCTGGTCCGTGAGTTTCGACGTTCCCTCATCGCCTTCCTTATTTCTTAGCGAACCGCCGAGCTCGATCCACGGCTTGTCGGCGTTATTATAACATGCGGTCGGCGACGGCTTTGTCTGCGCCGAGGTTATCGGAAAATCAAGGGCGTAGAACGACTCCGCCCCTCCTGCCGAGGCCTCTTTCAAAAGTTCTTCGCCAACGCCGTTCTTTTTCCCGAGCGCTTCCTTTTTCCTACCGTCTATTACGAGTATTATATCGGCCAGGCGTTTTGCCTTTGTCCTCTCGTAGAGCGCCTGGAAGTGCACCAGCGATTCATCGAGCTTGTCCTGGTTGTACTGGCTCCATCCGAGAAGCTCCCTTGCGCCGTCGTCTGCGCCGCCTGAATCGTAGAGCCTTTGCAGGTATGACTCCGCGGCCTTATAATCCTTCTTGTCGTAGGCGGCCTTGCCCTTTGTAAAAAGTATGGAATGCTTTATGTTCTTAAAGTCGGGTTTTCTGTTCTCGAACTTCTCGGCTATCTCTAAAGCCTCATCGAGCTTGCCAAGCTTCTCTGCCGAGTACGCAAGGCCGAGCGCGTATTCAGTGTTCGCTGGCTTTTTCCCATTTAGGTCCTTAAAGCCCTTGTACGCCTCGCTATAATCGCCTGAATTGTATTTCTTCCACGAATAGCTCGCCAAAGACGATTCCTCGTCCGCAAAAGCGGCTCCGGCAAAGAACACTGCGCAAAGCGCTATCCCGAATATGGCAAAAAGTTTATTTTTCATTTTTTTCGAATGCCTCGGCAAGAAGATGCAGGCTAAGGGAATAATAATCGTCCTTTTCCGCCTCCAGCTTCTTATCCGCCTCCTTCTTTAGTTTAAGATACAACGTGCCGTCGCCCTTTTTAAGAGCCGCAAGGGCGTATACGGCATAATACCCGCCCGGGGCCGGTGTGAGCGATAAAAAATCGTTCTTCAAATCCACGGACAAAGGGATATACCCGTTATTGGAATAGAATCTTAGCATCTTATCCGCGCCCTCTGGCATTGCCGAAACGTCGGCAGCTGCAGCGTAAAGGATGACCCTCACTGCGTCCGCGCCGAAAAATACGCTTCTATCGAAGGCCGCGCCCATGCTGCCGTTCTTTGTCTCCACCCAATCCGCGGGCAGGCACATGGAGCCAAAACATATCTCGCGCATGATGACGCGCGAGTCCTTAAAAACCTTTTCCCAGAACTTTTTATTGTCTACCTTCGAAAACGCCCTGTACGCCGGCAAAATGGCATACGAGGGATTTAGCATCACGGAACCGTCCTTCACGAATCCGAAAACGCTTGGCAGAAGGAACGTCCGTCCGTGGCGCTCGTAGACAAGGAGCTTTCTGATATCGGCTATTATCTTCTTCGCGCTATCGAGATACTCCGGGGTTTTCCACTTTGCCGAAGCCCTGATAAGCGCGTACGCTATCATTATGTCGCCATCAGTTGCGTTGTTCTTATCGATAACCGACCAGGTGCCGTCCTCGCGCCTGCCCCACTCCCAGGCAAAAAGGTTATCCTCTCTCACCATGAGATTGTCCTGCGTCCACTTCCACAGGGTCTCGAAGGTCTTCTTGTCGTTGTTGGCAACGGCAAGGAACATGGCGTACCCCTGCCCTTCGGAATGGCTGATGTGCCCCTGTCCGTAATCTATGGTGCGCCCGTCGACGGTTATGAAACCGTTCTTATAGCGCTCCCAGCGCGACTCCTTTGCCGATGCATTTGGCACAGCCGCAATAAGCAGCGCCGCGCACGCGGCAGCCGCTATGCTAAGCGCCCTTGCCGCCCTCAACCGTCCTCCTCTTTCTAAGCCTCATCATAAGATAATAGGCCAGGAACGCCAAAACTATTATCAGGCCGATGACAACGGCTATATAGAGCTTCGGGTACGACGACAGATAATAATCTATCATGCCGATATTGCCAAGCTTACCCGATGTATACGATTCGCCGACCTTTAACGACGTGACCTTGTACTTCGGTTCCCTGAACTCCACCATCACAAGATCGCCCTTTACCTCGCCCTGCACCTCGGGGTCGAGAAGCGCCTTACTAAGCTTCAAGACGTCGTCGTCTGTAGCCGCGGTCAAAAAGAGCACGCTTCTGCCCTCCTTATACGGGGAAGCGAACTGCATGAACATGCCCTCGTCAGGCCCAAGCCCTCCCTCCTGCGTGCTGTAGGCAAAGGTCTTCTTTTCCTCCCAGCTCCTCACAACCGGATACGGCACCTCAAGCGGGTTCGTGAGCTTTAGAGGCGCAAGCTTCCTGTACTCTTCGGGCACTCCGGCAACGTGCCCTATGACTATAAGCTCACCGTCATATTTATCGGGCTTCTCGTAGGTTATCGTGACGCCGAAGGCCGGATACCCGTTCTTCTGGCTTATAAGCCCGATAAGGTTATACGCAGCCGAAATATACTGGTCGTCCTTTTCCGTAAGATATATGGTCGAACCGAAGCCGTCTGGCCACCTGGTAATGGGGAAGCCGTTTAACATGAAGAGTTCGAGCGCCGGAAGCTCGACAAAATGCCCCATCTGCGGAAAATAGAATGTCGAGTTGTCGAAGACCGTAACGAACATGTTACGCGTCTGGAACAAATCGCACTCCTGGGCGTTGACGGAAAGTATGGATGCAAACGTTATGATGTTGCCGCCTGGCTTGAAGAGGTACGTCGGGATGTTTATCTTGTACTTCTCTATCATGTCGCCGCCGGTGTTGTTAAGGTGTATCGAGCGTATGGTCTTGCCGTTTAACATTATGAGCAGCACCGAATCCGGCCTGAGCCCGGCGCCGTAGGCAAAGTTCAACACGAGCTCGGCGTACTGGTTCTGCTTTATGAGAAAATCGGCCGGCAAACGGAAGTTAAAGTCCATGGGCGGCGGGTTAAAGCCCTCGTAGGTCGTCGTCGGGATGTTAAGTGTCTTGAAATCGAACTCCTTATCGGCGTCTAGCACGAGGCGTCCGCCGTACTGCTTAATCTCTGGCATCTTGAAGCCCGTGACCTTGAGTTCCGAAGTGCCCGGGAAGGCTATGGTCATGCTTGTCAGCGTCTCTGCAGCTATCTTTATGTCTTCCTTATTTCTTCCGGTCAATACGAGAAGCGCCCTTGTCTTATCGACACCCCCGCTCTTAAGCGGCATGTGCATGAGCTTTATGAACGGCCCGTCCACCTTCGGAAACGTCTGCCCGTACTTCGCAAGCAGCGCCGAGGCCTCGGCCCCGGTGCCAACGAAGATATTATCTTTACCATCCGTTAAATCCTTCGACACGTTGAAATACACCTTCCTGTAATCGAAGCGCTTGGCAATGCCGGAAGCCACTATGCCCGAGAGCGTGACGCTTTCCGAATCGCGCCCCTGCATCACTATGGTGATATCGCCTGCAGGTGTTATCTTCGGGTCGAATATGGCCTCGGTCGCCTCAGAGAGCTTTAGCGGCACGGGCTTTAGCGTGTACTCTATCTCTATCGTTGATTTCTCGAGCTCAAGCTTTGTCCAAAGCTCCGGTGAGCACGGCCTCTCGCATTCAAGCGTATAGTGCTGGGCAACGGAAATATTCAGGGTATTATAGCCCGGCTCGAAGAGCGCAGGGTCGACGTTGCCGTCGAACCTTCCGGGCAGCCCGACGGTGCCGAACTTTTTAACGCCGATAGGACGGCCGTTGAAGGTCGCGAGGATATACGACCTATCGGGGGTAAGCGCCGGGGAACTTACGTAACTTACAGAAACAGTAGCGCGTTTGACATCCCACCTGTCAGGCACAGGCACATGTATGGTGAATTCCCCTGACGTGCATCTTAAATCCGGCGTTTGCACGGCAGTCAACTTACTTAGCGGCATCTTGACCGTTTCGGCCTGCGCCGTAGTTACAGATGCCGCAAAAAGCAGTACAACAACCATAAATAATATTATCTTTTTCATGCTTCGACCAGCCTCCTCATGTAGTTTCTAAAAATTCCAAGCCCGCTGCCGGCAACCTTTGCCGAAAAAAGCACTATCGCCTTGTTGGCATAGTAGACACTCTGCACCGTTCCCTTGATTCCGCTTATCAAAAATCTATATATAAGCGCGCTTGTTTTTACCGGTCTTGTCTGCAGCTCCCATATATCGAGCCATCTCTGGCTGTCGCCGTAGACAAAACGCACTGCCTTGACATAATTGGCCGCGCTCGTTTTATATTCCGTGCCGCAGTTCGTAACGCCGCCCTTGAATATATTTCTCTGCACCCTGGCCTCGAACTCGTAGGTCTCGCCGTAGCTGTCGGCAGCGCGTATGATTATATCGTCCTCTCTCTTTACGTCAAAGGGAAACTTGCCGGCAAACCCGAGGCCCGTTAGCGACATGTCCTGGATGTCCGCCTTCACCCACTGCTTTACCCTGATAAAATAGACCTCCACCTGCCCAATGGCGATAATCCTGTGATGCTGCCTTATCTGCTTTGTCTCCCAGAAAGCTCCTAGCGCGAGCATGGCGAGAAAGATATTATAGAAGCACCACGCAAGCGTTATTGTTATGACGTCCCTGAATTCCGGATAATTTATCCATCTTACCACTGCCATCGGAAGAATGGCGACATTTAGTATAACGACCACGAAAAAGGTAAGGGCCATGGGGTTTAGGTACGACGACTCCTGCTTCTTGCCCTTCGGCGTTATCTTAAAAGTTGGCTTTAGCGGGCTCACCAGCACCGAGAGCACGGCAGGCATCAGGAACATTGACTGCACGCTCTCGTATATTTCGGAGAAAAAGGGTTTACGCACCTTGCCGTAGAGAAAGTCCATGGCAACGAATGTCGAAAAAATATGCGGCAGGGCAAAGGCGAATATCTGCGGAACAGCGGCATGGTAGACCTTCAAACCGAGGAGCAGGAAGGCCGCAGGCGCTATGTAGAAGATGAACCTCGGTATACCGAATATCCAGAAAAAGCAGGAGTTGAAGTAGCAAAGCCTTTGCCCCATCCTCAACCCTTTTTCTATGAGCGGGTTATTGAGTATCATAAGCTGCATCATGCCCTGCGCCCAGCGCGTCCTCTGGATGATGTAATCGTCGAAGGTCTCGGGAGAGAGGCCGCAGACCATGGGGCGGTTTATGTAGACGCTGTTATAGCCGCGGCTGTGGAGAAGAAACGATGTCTCCGCGTCCTCGGTTATGGAAACGCCCGATATGCCGCCGACCTCCATGAGATATTTTCTTCTAAGAACCGCTGCAGAGCCGCAAAAATAGCTCGAGTTCCACGCATTAAGGCCAAGGTGTATGACGCGGTAGAACATGTCGTTCTCGCCCGATATATTGGAAACAGCCGTAACGTTCTTCTCAACGGGCGTTGGATTGATAAAGAAGTGCGGCGTCTGCACAAGAAATAGTTTCTCATCCTTCTGGAACCAGCCGACTGTATTAAGAAGAAGGTCGCGCGTGGGCACGTGGTCGCAGTCGAGGATGAGCACCAGGTCGCCGTCCGTGTAGTTAAGGGCATGGTTTATGTTCCCGGCCTTTGCGGATTTGTTCGTCTCTCTCGTAAAGTACCCTACACCTAGCTCCTCGGCCATGCGCTTCAAGCTTATATGCCGCCTTATGGCCTCCTCGCTAAGCTCTGGCTTTGCCCTTCTCGCAACAGTCGAGCCGTCATTTAAAATATGTATCCTGAACTTGTCCTTTGGATAATTCATCTGTAGCGCGGCGACTACGGTGGTCTTTACTATATCCTCGCTCTCGGTATATGTCGGGACAAAGACGTCCACGACCGGATAGTTCGAGGGTTCGCCTTTTATGGGAATGATCTTATGCTCAAGGGGCCAGGCGTTTATCACAAGGCCCATGATATGAATGATAAAGGTATAGACCTCTGCCATGTAGAGCGTTGTCATGGCTATCAAGTCCCAGAAGCCCGTGTAGATGAGGGTTTCGGTGGTGCGCCATACAAAATACCTTACCGTAATAAAACCGGCGAGGACGATGAAGATAAGCCTTAATGGCGGTTTTTGAAAGGCCTTTATCCTGCCCATTATAAAGAGCGAGACAACAAGACCAAGGCCGATATGGAACTGCACCTGCGGATCAAGGTATCTTTCGACAAAACGAAGGGTAAATATAACGCCTAAGATGCTTATGAGCCCGGCGCTATAGGGAAGTATGTCCTTTACCCCAAGGCCTATGATATGCGCCCGGACTGCTTCATATAATCTTCGCGATATGGACATGCCCTGAAAATCCTCTCCCCTGCAAAAAACAAACAAATACCATCAGGTGTTATCCTGGCTATACCTGAATAACACCTAATCCCATGATTATGCAAGAATTTTCAGTTTAACTATATATGAATCAAAAAAGAATGTCCACTATAAAATGACTATAATTTATGGGGTGATTTAAATGAAAAACCGCCTGATTCCTTACCTTTTATAACGCGCAGTGTCGCACATCCATTATGCTATCTCGGCCATGAGGTCATAGGCAGAGACATTCTTGACCCTGGCCTCCACAATATCGCCGGGGGCGGCACTTCCTTCCTTTATATACGTCACGCCGTCCACCTCAGGGGCCTGGGTGGAGGCTCTGCCAACAAGCGAGTAACCGTCGAAGCTGCCCTTGGCCTCGATAAGCACTTTAATAGTAGAACCGATTAAGGCCTTGTTTTTCTTAAGAGATATCTTTTTCTGGCAGCCCATGAGGCGCCTAAACCTCGCGGCCTTTACCTTTTCCGTAAGCTGCCCGGAAAGCCTGGCCGCAGGTGTGCCATCTTCTTTGGAATACTTAAAAACGCCGAGCCTCTCGAAGCCCGTTTCCTCGACAAAGGTGAGTAGCTCTTTAAACTCCTTCTCTGTCTCGCCCGGAAACCCGGCGATTATGGAGGTCCTAAGTGTTACATCCGGTATCGCCCGCCTTATGCGCTTTATAACATCCTTTATCCCGGTCTTCGTACCGCTCCTGTTCATGGCCTTTAGCACGCGCGTCGAGATGTGTTGCACCGGCATGTCTATGTACTTACATACCTTATCTTCATCGCGTATTACTTTTATAAGTCCGTCGGTGATGCGGCTCGGGTAGAGATAAAGCAGCCGTATCCACTCTATGCCGCCAACCTTTGCAAGTGACCGCACGAGTTTCGGTAAATCCGCGCCCTTTAAATCTCTGCCAAAGCTCGTAATGTCCTGGGCAATAAGATTGATTTCCTTGACCCCTGCCTTTGCGAGGTCTTCTGCCTCTCTTACGACCGAGTCTATGGTTCTGCTTCTGAAAGCGCCGCGTATGGACGGAATAGTGCAGTACGAGCAGAGGTTACTGCAGCCTTCCGCTATCTTAACATAGGCAAAGTGGCTTGGGGTTGAAAGAATGCGCGGCGTGGAATAGTCATGTACATAGGTGGAGATGCCGGCCATGACGCGCTCTTTCGGGCCGTTTTTAACGACATCGGCGATTTTGTGGTACTCTCCGGTGCCGATAAAGCAGTCGACCTCCGAAAGTTCACGCTCTAGCTCGCCCTTATAGCGCTGCGTAAGACAGCCTGCGACAATGAGCATCCTGCAGCGCTTTTCTTTATACTCGGCAAGCCCGAGTATCTCGTCAACAGACTCCTTTGCAGCACTTTCGAGAAACCCGCATGTGTTGACGATGATGACGTCCGCCGCCGCCCTGTCAGTGACGATATCCAGCCCTGCTGCCTTTAACATGCCAAGCATGATTTCCGAATCAACAAGGTTCTTCGGACACCCGAGACTTACAAGGCATACTGTTTTCAGATTATTTGCCATAAGCTGATATTATAGCGCGAAAAGGGGCGGCGAATAAAGGAGGAAAAGCAGGCTACTTAAGAAAAAATACCGTAAAATAACTGGTAACGCTCTTTAAATCCGGCCTGCCTGCTATAATGGCGGCATTCGAATGCTCACGGAAATAAACGCTATCTATGCCCGAGTCCTTTAGAAATTTCATAAGCATGAACAGCCCCGGCCTATTATCCGCGTCAACATCCTTTATCCTGCCGATATCGAGCCCCTGTATCACGGCCTTGGAGCGTTCATCCATTTTATCAGCCTCCTTTGGCGTCTTATCATGTGAAAAATCCATACTAAGAAGGATAACTGTGCCCGGGTCCTTGGCGTAACGCTTGAGTTGTTCTGCAAGTTTCAGCATGTCAGGCCTCGACACGTGGTTACGTACAAGAATTGGCACTATCCGCGCCTCTGGAAAATATTGCTTTACAAAAGGTATCAGTATTCCGACTGAGTGCTCGCCGCTAAATGCCCCGGCATCTTCCTTAACTGAAATAGCCCGCCTCATATTGCCTACTGCATCGGCATCGGCGCTTATCATGCCAAAAGGCGTCTTCCACGGCAAAGAAGAAAAAGACGCGCTGTAAATACCCTTACTGTAATGGTCGGGGCCTATGAGGATTATGCGCTTGGGAGAACCCTGCGCGGCAAAACATTCGAAAAAATCCACCATCATCGAACTTGCGAGAAAATGGTGCGGCAGTATCCCGGCCCTTGGTTTCTTATCGCCAAACGCGCACGCGGAATGAGGCGCGCGCTTGTAGCTTTCGATTGCCCTGAGAAAGGTCTCGGGGCTGTCGCTATAAGACGTATAGTGACGGTCTCTGGCAAAGAGCGGCTGTGCCCAAAACAATATCAGGCACAAGAACGCTATAGCGGCAGCCCATGGCCAAAATGCCGGCTCTACTTTCTTATCTTGCGATACCACTCCGGCTCCAGCTTTTTAATCTCAGGGTCATCACTATACACCTTGGCCTTCCATTCCTTATCAGTCCAACGCTTGTTAGAGGCGAATTCATACCAGGAATAAATATAGCCGGATGTCAGCCTTGTGCCGCCGTAGTAGTCTTTGACTACCACAAGCATGAATTGCGGCACGCCTATGGCCACGCTTCGCACCATGCCGTCCGCACTGGTTGCTACATCGGCAATAAGCGCCATCTTAAGATACTCATCGTCTACAATATCTCCGGAATCACGCGGCAGTAGCAAACCCCTGTCGATACTGTTGGCGATGCTATTTATCTTCATATAATCGTCTTTCGTAATTGGACTACCCTCTACCTGTTTCTTCGCAATCTCTCCGGCATCCTTAACCAGGTCCTCGAAGGTCAGGAACTTATCCCTGTACTCCTCCGTCAAAAAATCACTGCCAAGGTCCTCTCTAAGCCTGGATACGGCCTTGCCAATCGTAGTGAAAAATAAGATATTCGGCTCCACATACCCCCTGACATACGGCTCTATATATGACGGTATCTCAAAGGAATCGCCGCTGCCCTGCTCCGCATGACTTTGTTCGGAGTAGAGTATCGTATCGTGCTTTGCCTCTGTCCACGAGCCAAGGGCGCTGTTGAGGTTTTTATACTGCCACGGCTCCTTCACGGCGAAAAGCTGCTTACTGCGCGTCACCACAAAAAGCGACTTGAGCGTTTCCATCCACGCATCATAAAACGTCTCTTTCTTCTCTATTTCCCCTGCCATTTCTATTTTAAGCCCCTTTAACCCTGCCTCATATCCGTTCCAATTGTTTTTTCTCTGCATCTCGGCAGTGAGGTCGCCTGCGGCAGCGGAGCCGAACACCGCCATAACATCCACAGCATACGGCAACGGCCTCGGAGGCCCCTCAGCTGCTATGGCCGGGCTGGTAAGCCGGTTGAAAATATAAGCGTCCCACATGAACCTCTGGCCAAGGAATTTAAAACCCTCTGTCTCCTTGAGCTTTACGCCATGCGACTTCTTGCCAGCCCCGGCATGCGAGCTGACTATCCTTTGTCCTTTAAGAATTTCACGCGCCTTAAGTTCGAAGCTCTTTAAGGCATTCCCGCCGCCCTTTGCAATATCGGCTATCTCGGGCACTTCCTTGCCAAAGACCAGCTTACTGACCTTTCTATAGTCGCGCGGCCCCCAGTCATCTGTTTTGCCTATAAGTTTCGTAAGTACGCCGTCTATCCTCTCCCACTCCTTAAGACTCCCCGAGTTTTCAAGGCCCCTTACCATCAATATGGCGGAAAGCGTGGCCCTGTCGCTACTGACTAAAAACGACTGCCTTCCATACCACATCATGGCGCGAAAATAACGCGCAAGCGTATCATCTGTTTCAACTGTGCCGCCACTACCCTTTACTGATTTTTCCTGATAATGCCCTCGCACCTTGTACTGCGTAAAGTCGTCTGCGCCTATAGTCATCTCATGCTCCAATTTCGGGGCCCTTCCATCTGCCGCAACGATTGCCGCAGTAATGGCATTTACATCAGCCTCGACTTCCTTGTCCGGAACGAACTTCGGGTCAAACAACTTTGCCGCGACTGAAAAGAAAGCAAGGTTCTGTAAAAGCGCCTTTCGTATATCTTCGTTCCCCTGCCCGAGGGAATCGATATCTTTCTTTGTCTCGGCCAAAATACCGAGCGTCAACGCCTGCATTGCCGGGAATATTTTCTTTGCCTCGACATCCTGAAGCATCCTGTCGAATAACAAATGAAAGGAATGTAGGAATAAATCCGACGTAAGAAAAATTGCGCTGCTCCCAACATGATAACTATCGGCCATGTCGTCGGCATAGATATCTTTCTTAGGACTAGGAGCGTGGACATAAAAACCGTCTCTGGCAAGACGCTTTCGCTCCTTCTCGGAAAGCTCCGCTTCAAAGTGGCGCGAAGATGCCGGAACCTCCGAGAACACAAGGCTCGATTCGTCTATCTTTGCCTTATCCATCGGCTCCGCGTCTTTTGCCTTTATATAGCCGTACCGTTTATTACCGTGGTCATCGTCAAATTCGAGCTTCGTCCACATCTCACCGTTATACTCGAACTGCCCGGCGCACCGTGGTTCCTCGATTATCTCTCCCTGATAAAATGTCATTATTCTGTCCTCCTTCCCCGGAGCACGTAGCACCTCCGTTTCTTTGACAACTATGCGGCGTACCGCCTCACACTTGACCGACAGAGGTTCTTGCCATAGCTTATCTATAACAATAAACCCCTCGCCCTTCCCGTCGCTATCCGCCACAATCTCCACAACGTTCGGATGTTCCTTAGATCTTTTCCCTACGATAGTTTCACCATAATAATAGCCCCGCGGGAATGGTTCACCATCATAATAAAGCCGCTCTAATTCAGAATAACTTGCATTTTCATATTTCCACGCCTCATCTGGTTTCTTTCGAACATAGACTATATCAGAAATAACAACAAATGTATTATGTTCCCCTTCGACAATCGGCAAAACCGCTTGCGTACCGGAATTCTTATCTCCGGAACATCCTATGAAAAATATCAACACCAACAAAAGCGGCAACAGATATCTCTTTTCCATGCTTCACCTCCGGATATAATTGAACAGAACAACTCCGCCACCACTGCTTGATGCTCACAGTCTATCGCAACCCTGCCCTATCACACCGAATACGCCTTTTTCACGAGCATAATCTCGTCCTCGTGCGCGAGCTTTGCTGCCGCGTCCGAGGGGGCAAGCCATTCGATTTTATCCACTTCGTCGTTAGGAACGAACTCGCCGCTTTTTATCTTCATCTTCCAGAAGAGGACAACCTTGGGCACGCTGTCGACAAAATAAAAAATCACGTCGCCAAACCCGGTAATCGAGCAATCAAAGCCCGTCTCCTCTTTCACCTCGCGAAGCGCCGCGGCCTCCCACGCCTCCCCTTTGTCGAGCTTGCCCTTTGGAAGCGACCACTCGCTGCCGTAACGCGTCCTGTGAATAAGAAGAATCTCTACACCCGACTTCCCCACGCGCTCGACAATGCCGCCCGCTGCCTTTATGAGCTTTTTATCCTTTGCCATAGCCACTCTCCATTAAATATCCATAACGGACAAACTGCCTTCATTGTTAAAAAACCTTTGTGTAGCGGACAATAAGCTTGTATTTTTCAAAAAAACCGTTCCTGGTGGTGATATCGCCGCCATATTGCAACGTAACGCGGCCAAACGGGAATTTTGCTATGCCGGTCAGCATGTACCTGTTCTGGCGTAAGTCGTCGTTCCTTCCAACACCGTCAAGGCTAGTCTCTCCGCCGGCCGAATAAAAATACGTCGCAGCAGCAGAGAACGCTGATGTGACATTATACATAAACCCCAACTGTCCGCTATAGAGAGCATCCTGTGCAAGATTCTTTCGCTGAGAGCCGTAATCGGGGTTGGTCTGGTACCATACTGCGTCCAGCGCTCCCATCCACTCAAGCCCGCCAATAAATGGCGCGTGAAAACCGACCTGCAACGCCGGGCGGTACCTGTTCTCGCCCATATTGAACAACCGCTCGTGGCTGTAACTTCCGGTAGGCACCGTAAGGTAAGCGGCAACGGCGACATACGACTTTGTATCTTGATTGGCATAAGGCCAGACACCGAACGCCAGAGTAGTATCGCCAAAGCCAGAGTCGCCCTCGTACTTCGAAAGTGAGCCTCCGGGGTGCACGTAACCTGTCGAGGACTGTACGTAAGTAACGCCCGGGTGCCCGAAAATCTCGAACGAACGTCCATAGCGAAGCAAAAATTGCTGCGCCACTATCTCGGGATTACCGGGCTGTTTTTCCTTGTCAACATAAAGATCTCCGCGCTCGCTCAAGAAATACGAAGCCTGGATAATATTCATTCCGGGCTTGGGGGCGCGTATCTCTCCGGGCTGCAAATCGATTGCGTAAGACCGCGAGACAAACGCCATAATAAGAGCAAGTGCAATAAAACATGACCTAAAAACAATTTGCATGAATACATCTCCGTCGCTATCAAGTATTTGCGGCGTAAAAGCAGACTACACCGCCGATTTGAATTTTACCCTCTTAGTCCAGGAACAGTCAAGGCACAAAACCGCTTCAAAGCGCAAACAAAAAGGGGTTAGCCCAATTGGCTAACCCCTTGATTTTAGTGGTGTCCGGAGACGGAATTGAACCGCCGACACGAGGATTTTCAGGCTTTCGGAATAAAATCCCGCCTTGTTATATTTAGTCATATCCGGTAATGAATGTAAGGGGAAATCAGGATTACCTGGTAATGGGTTTTATGGTTAATATCGGCTGTTATCGGCTATTTACTATACACTAACTATACTCCACCCGGTCATGTTGCCGTTTAGGTCGTATGAATATGTCTTACCGCCGACGTTTGTTACTGCGTGCGGCCTGGATGAATTGTATTCGTAGGTATAGTCGTAAGTCAGGTCGCGGTTGACGTTCGGGTCGCCGCTTGCGCGAAGCGTTTCGTTTAGCTGGTTCGGGTTTATAACCCGAACCGAAAAAGTTTTGGTTCAAGTTGCAAACTTGAACCAGCGAAATGAGGTAGGTGAAGGTGAGTTGTCAAAGAGCGCGGACGATGAGTGTCGGGGGAACGATTGGGGTTTATAGATTGACTTCCAAGACGGTATCTACCCGGCTTTTACAGGTTATATCTTCTCTATCACCACATCAACAGAACTTTCTTCTAAAAAAACACCCGCATCCAAGTGATAATGCGCACCTTCCGGCACATTATTATCAGCTAATTTTATAAGACTCTTGGCCAAAGATAACAATCCTTCGCGATTAGCGGATATAGTACACTCATTATTCGAGACAGAAAACTTCACAACCATATTGTTTTCTACTTCATACAAAACTCCTGTAGCACTATCATATCGGTCGTATTGAAAAATAAATTTTTCTAATACCATAAATAATCCTCCTTTTATTAATCACTTAAATAGATATGCTTGTTTTCGAGTAACTTGGCACCCTTTCCAATTGGTTTGTCATAGGTTTCAAAATTCATATGTGGTCCTTTTCCATGCTTACCAAGAATATCGCTATCTCCCATTCTAACTTGCCTAAGGCCATCACTTGATACAAATCTGCCATTCCCCTTGGATTGATATCCCTTACCTAAAAACTCTGCCGCAGCATCAAGAGCCTCATTCGTCGACAACTTCATGCCATCAGCAAGCTTTAAAGGTGCCTTAGAACCACCGCTTACAGGTGGCCCCTGGTACTTCAGGGCTTCGTCGAGATGCTTAACGCCTGTGCCTACGGTGATTGTTCCGTGTCCAGCTACAGCCAATCCACCAACAGCAACAGGCCCACCAACCACCACGCCGACACCACCGGTGCCAACAGTTACAGCACCACCACCAATAGCGGCGTCCACACCAACCACCATCTCACCAGTACCCTGTACTATTGCAAATTTAGTACCGGCTATATAACCGGAATTAAAATCACCTGCATCCGTTGCAGATGCAAGGTTATCCCCATATAGCCACTTATGCAATAGACCGCCGGTAACAGCATCTCCGTACCCGGCTGCATTACCAACTACTCTGTCCCAAAAAGTTTTTCCATCCGGGTCACTATAACGAACCGGATTGATTCCGGCGTAAGTATAGAGCCCGAGGTTTACCGGATTAAACACCCCGCCCATGCCCGGGAGGTTTGCGTCGCGCTCCTCATCTCCCGTCGGCAGATACGCCCCAAGTATCGGATCCGGGCTTATCCAAACCGAAATGCGCGGGTCGTAGTACCTTGCTCCAAAGTAATACAGACCGGTCTCAGGGTCAAGTTCTTTTCCCGTAAACTTATACCCAAAGTAAACGTCGCTCCTCGATTCCTCCACCCACGTCTCGCCGTAGGGGAAATATTCGAGGTGCTCGTACGGCTCGCCGTCCGCATCCGTTATAAAACTCGAACTGCCGAGATGGTCGGTGTGGTAGAAATAAACCGTGCTCGTCTCGACCTTGATTGCGCCTGCGCCGGACGCACCTCCGCCATTACCCGCACCACCGCCATTGCCGCCAGTTCCACCGCCTGCATTCCCGCCACCATTTCCACCGCCGTTGTTTCCACCGGGCGCACCGCCACCACCTCCGCCTGTGCCTGGCACGATGTCTCCATTATTGACCGTGTACCCGAGCCTGTCGAGCCGCTTATATATCCCGAGCTTCTGTCCGTTGCCGTTCGACAGCGCGTTCTCAAGACCTTTTTCCGAATTGCCGGGCAGAGCCGAGATTGCTTCGCCTCCGCTCGCAATGACAGAACTATTCTTCGCACTACCTGTTACCTTTGCATCCGCAGCATTTGGCGCAACAGCCTCCACTGTCACCCCTGTGCCGCTTGCAGTAGACGCACCTTGGGTGTCGATAGCCGCTGTCTGCGTCTTTTTCGCGCTGCCTTTGCCGTTGCCTTTTACAGCCGTGGCCGTGTCGTTCGTGGTGTATGGCCATGTCGTGGTCTTCTTGGCGCTTCCCTTTACCTGCGGCCCACGGTCGAGCCCCTTTAGCCTGATCTTCGTCGCAATGCGCGTCGTGCCCACAAACACGTGCTTACTGTGTATCTCGCCGTTCCTGACACTGTACTCAGGCGTTACGTACACCGTCTCGCCGTACGTGCCCCTCTTGGTTACGCGCGTGCCTCCGGCATCGTAGGTAAAGTACGTTCCTCCGTTATCGGTAACCGCCTTTACGCGGTTATCCTCGTCCCATTCGATTACGCGCTTCTTGCCGCTACTGTCATCGGTCCATCCGGTCATGTTGCCGTTTAAGTCGTATGAGTACGTCTTGCCGCCGACGTTTGTTACTGCGTGCGGGCGCGATGAGTTGTATTCGTAGGTATAGTCGTAGGTCAGGTCGCGGTTGACGTTCGGGTCGCCGCTTGCGCGAAGCGTTTCGTTTAGCTGGTTCTTGGTTCTAAAGTTGCCAATCGAGTCGTAGGCAAAGCTCGCCTCGTACCTGTTTACCCTGTCCCTCGAGTACTTGTACGAGCCCTTTGCGCCAATCAGCCTGTGGAGCGGGTCGTATGTGTAGGTCTGGAGTACTAAGTTCGCGTCTCCGTTCATGGTGATGACAAACGGCTCGTTCGATACGCTTAAGATGTTGCCAACGCGGTCGTAGGAGTAGTCCACGTTCTGCACGACCTTACTTTCCGCGGCCTGCGTCACGATGCCCTTTAAAAGTCGCGTCAGCGGGTCGTAGGAGTAGGCCGTGGTAACGCCGTTACCGAGCTCTATACGCGTCCTCTGCCCAAACTCGTCGTAGAAGATGTCGGTGAGGTAGTTGAACTCGACACCTTCTTTTACGCCCTTTGCCGAGGTGACAAGCCCGCCCTTGTCGTACGTGTACGAGAGAACCTCGCCGTCCGGGTAAATCATCTTTTGCATCCTGCCGAAAGAATCGAACTCGTACTCGGTCGTGTACTTACGCGTAGAGAGCGTAGGGACGTGGCTTAGAACCGACTTAACGGACTTTACCGTCTCGCCAAGCTTTCCGTAGAAGAGCTCTTCGGCAGCCTCTGCGCCCGATACGCGCGCAAGCCTTCCGGCGCGGTTGAACTCGGAATTTGGCGCGCCGTACTCGTAAACCGTGTCCGGGGTATCCGGGTAATCCGCCCTCTTTAAGCGGCTATATTCGTACTCAAAGAGTATCGCCTTCCCTAGCGCCCTGAGGTTCGCCGTGACCTTCTTTGTAAGGTTTCCGGCAGGGTCGTATGCAAACTCGGTTTTGCCCGTGTCCGGGTTGTCGATGGATAGGCGGCGCCCGAGAGTATCGTAGGTAACGAGCGTTTTATTGCCGGCAGCGTCAATGACCTTTGTTATCTCGCCCATGGGATTATAGGCGTACTTCATCACTATGCCGAGCTCTTCCCTGACCTCGGTTATATTGCCTCTCACGTCCTTAAGCGTGCTCTTGGTGCTTCCCTCTGCGTCGGTAACCTTGGTGATGAACCTGCCGCTATCGAAGCCGTAATCGCTCGTGGTAACGGAGCCGTCCGGGAGCGTAACCCTTATGGTCCTATCGAGCGCGTCGTAGACGAACTCGGTCGGGTTCTTCGGCGCGCTGTTAGAGTAGTACTCCGCGCCAAAACCGCCAAATACCGGCTGCCCCTGCATCACCGCCCTGCCAAGACCGTCGTACACGGCCTTCCCCGACACTATCATGCCGTGCTGCTTCTCGCCGCCAGAAGACACCTCGCCTTCCTTCTTGGTCTGAATGACGCGCTTAAAGCCGTCAACGTAAATGACAGTATCGAGGGTTTCGCCGGATGTCCACGTTTCCTTGTTCTTCGTATACGCCCACGCCGGAACCGCCTCGGGATGATACTCGAAGGCAATGGTCGGCACATCGGCCCCTATGTCATAAGGCCCGTAAATCGCCTTGGCCCTGCCAAAGCTGTCGTAAACGTATTTGACAGCATTCTTATTGATGTCGCTTGTCTCGAGCGGCAGACCGAACCTGAAATCGTACGTGCCGCTTGACTTATACCCAAACGAGTCCGTAATGCCGGTTACATAGGTATGCGTGCTCGCGTCGTACGCGTATGTCAGGGCATACCTCTCCCCTTTGGCGTTCTTTGGGCCGGTGAATACGGATATGTTGCCGTACGCGTCGTAGGAAATATCCATAACCGCAGAGCCGCCAGATGCCGTGGAGGTAAGCTTTACAAGATTGCCCTTCGAATCATAAGCCCCCAACCTCTCACGGTAAAGAGCGCCGTCGCCGCCGTACACCTTTATCGAAGCGGGCCTGCTCACTATCCACGACGCAGTGTCGTAGCCGTAGGTTATATTGGCCTTCACATCGTCGTAGCTTCCGGAATCCCCGGCATCGGCAACTGCCGTAACGTTGCCGTAATCGTCGTAAGAGTACGAAGTATGTGTCTCCTTGCCTGCCTCGTCGCGGCCCTCATAGAAAAGATTATCCGTTTTGATAAGCTTCGGGAACACCGTAGCAACGGCCTTCCTTACGGGGTTTAGCTCGGCCTTGGTGTCTATATCGTAAAGAACATAGGTGTTCTTCGTCTCCGTGTACTTTTTGCCATCCGCGTCCGCCATTACCTCGCTCTTAAGAAGCCCTTTGGCGTAATAACCATTGGTCGAGAATTTACGCGTAACGGTCCTGAATGGCACACCGCTTGCGCCGTCCTCCTGTGTCTCGACGACCTCGGCAAACCCGTAGAACTCGCGCTCGTAGCGGTCGTACTTGCCCTTCTTATAAGTATACGACGCGGCAAGCGTATCGATGCCGTCGCCGGAAACACCGTCATGCGCCTCGACGCGGCTGACTACCCAGCGGCTGTGCGGATCGTCGTAGGTGTTGCCCGTTCTCTTGTACTCTATCGCGAAATCCGACCCAAGCGGACGCTTGACGCTCTTTAACAGATTCGTCCTGCCGGTCTTGTTGATGGCGGCTGTAAGGAAACTATCCTTTGTGGAATACACCTGGTCGGCATACCCGTCGCCATTTATATCCATAAAGGCCGTCTCCTGCCTTGCGGCCGTCTCGCCGTAATCGGCACCGGGATTTAAAACAACTTTCGCAACCCCAAACAAACATATGATGCCTGTAACATATCCACCGCCGCCTTTATTTTCGGAGTATCCTTTGCTTGTATCTTCACCAAAGATATTGCCTTCCCACTTTTTGGCAGGAGCAAACCCTGCCCCTGTATTAATGCTCACATGCATGGCTGAACCGACCATAAAGACAAAATCGGGAAGACCGTCACCATTTACATCGGTAAGTGCTGTTTCTGAGCGAGTATCGCTCTTCGAATAACTAAGACCTCCGGCAAATGAATAATTACCAATATTAAAACCAGGAATTCCTGTGCTCAACGACAGCTGCTCACCTTCATTTTTATCCAAGACGGCATATCCCCAATATTCCGCCGGCGCGAACTTATAACCAAGATTAAATGCAACCATCAAGCCGTCGCTGCTCACACCTACCCTGTCAGGCAATCCGTCGCCGTTCATATCGACGAGCTCGTTTACACCTGTCTCCAAACTGCTTCCTTCACTAACCGAAAAATCCGGCATCATTGTTACAGTAACGCCTATAGCAAAAGACTTTGCTACCGCCAATGCATTGACGCTCGCTGACAAACCTACAACCTCACCTTTCGTATCACTAACCCTCGAGTAACTGCCATACCCTGCCGCACGCCCTTTGCTTTCATAACCGCCATTGGAAGAACTATACAAAACAACAGACTTACCCAAAATATCCGGAAACCTATCGCCGTTCAAATCCATGTAATCGAGAACTGTTTTGCCTGTGCCACTCCCTTGCGAAACACTACCACCTATGGAAAGTTTACTTCCAATACTAGCAGACAACCCTCCTCCATAGGACCTTTCCGTTGCCTCGGTAAGCTTTTCAACCGCGATTTTACCTGCAAAATCGCCAGCCCGTGGAACAGATATATAATCCAATCCCAAACGTGAACTGCTAAACGCTGTTCCGGTTACCCAACTAAGGTCATCCGCGCCGAACCATTTCGAATTTTTAGCGTCTGGAATCATGACAAATGATTTTCTCGCCTTGGCGTCTTCCGTGGACTGTATTATAAAATCATTCTCAACCATGGGCGCCACGGCTCTGTCACGATTTCCGTTATAACTTGCGACAGACCAGCCCCTGTACTGAGCGGAAAACACATCTTCTGTTTTTAAGGGCATGTTCCAAACTGCTTCGACAACAACTGCATCTTCATAAACATTGCTTACCGCAACGCCATACACTTTATTCCCTAACGTTATCGTAATATCGGCTCCGTGGAGATATTCGCCGATATTACCGCCGTAGGTTGCAAAGAAAAAATCCACCTTGTCTTTCTCAACCAAGGTAACGTTCTTTCCTGCAAGGTTCGCAAGATTACTACCCGTCTCATTTACCTCAATGACCATAGACTCGATTATTTCGTCACCACGTTTTATGGCAAAAAAGACAGTCCCTTCAAGTGCCGTATCTTCCGGCGCGCTAACATTAAATACCGGCTTTATCAAAGCATCTCCGCCAACCGGGGCCTGCCATACAATTGCCCCTAAAGGTAAAACAGAAGCCTCGTGCTCTTGAACGCGCTTTCCAATCCATGTTTCAGGCGAATTAAAATCAAGGAAAAGTTCGTCTCCAGCCTTTAACTGCGGAACAAGAATTGCCGACGGTCGATTATTTAGTACGCCATCCTTGTTGACCGTAAATTTCTCTTTCCCGACAAGCTCCCCGCGCTTTTTAACGGTGAACGCAACGCTGCCGCTTTTTTGCGAATTAGCATCGGCAGCAACTTCCAGCACCGGCACCACAAGCGCGCTACCATCCTTCGAGGCAACCCATGACGCCTCTGCCAAAGCATTAGTGCTATTTTGATAAGTCTCTAAATCATACGCCATATTTATTACCGCAACATCGCTACCGTCTTCTCCCTTGGGCGCATCCTCGCCGTTGATTTGCGTATACACGGCAGAAGGAGCCCATTCTATCATGGAGGCGTCTATGCGCGAATCGGCAATAACCGCAAGTCGCAGGTCATCGTATATTTCAATTGGCGAAAGCTCGCCTTTCGGCCTTATTTCCTCGGGCACATTAGAATAATCCGACGCCTTCGGCTGTATGACTTCTTTGACCTCTATCTCAACAATATCATCAAAAACAACAGTACCGACCTCCTTACGCCCTACATTCTTCTCGATTATCGGCTCACCGTTTTTATAGACAATTATCTTTATATCATCGGTCGTTATACCCTTCTTTACGAAATCTCCTTGAATGCGCACTACCCCTTTGGCCGGCATTGAAGTTATCGCGCCGCTATTTATGGTTACAAAATCCTCCGAACTCTTATACCTAAAGACATCCAGTCCGTTTACATCTTTTTTCTCCGAAGACACGTTAACGTAGGAAATCTCGGGATCCCAGGCAACAACATCATAGACTCCGTCGAAAACCGACTGCACCCTGAAATAAATCCTGTCGCCAGCATTAACATTTATATAATCGACATTACCATGCGCATGCCACGTATAATCGTCGGCCTCTATCCTTTTGGCCCACAATTCGCTACCATTATGCTGTATGACAACCCTGACACCGTCCGCGGTCTCATACTCGCCGCGCGCACCGGACATATCTTTGATCAACTTCACACTTCCGTCTATCTTCACCACACCGCCAAACGGCGCCACCCATCTCTTCACAGTATCGAGAAGCGGAAACACATCCACCTGCTCCTCATAAAAAGCCGTATAGTCGTCCAGTAATCCTTCAGTTGCTATACTCTTTTCTCCGACAGGAACAGCTGTCTTACTGCTATCGGCCGTAAACGTCGGTACGCCGTCATCATTTAAATAATTAAAAAATACGGTGCCCCTAGAAACCATATCAGGCAACCCGTCACCATTTACATCACTAAAATAGGCCGTTATATTGCTGCTTGTCTTGGTTCTATATGACGTAAAAGAGCCATTTATGCCGCTGGCACCCAAATGCAATTCCGGGCCATTGGCTACGGTGACACTTCTACTTTCACTTATAACCTTAAGCGACGGCAACGCAATTCCTGCGCCAAAAGAAATAGCATCAGACCCACTAGTTTTCCCAGGACGATAATAAGAATATCCACCCTCTCTAAAAACTTTATCTGGCACACCGTCTCCGTTCAAATCCAGCATAGCAAGCATGCCATCGCTTTTCCCTTTTGTATAACCGTGCTTCCAGCCAACACTATTACTCTTATCCCTGCTACACCCAATACCAACACCGCCATAAAAATGCCCGCCGAACTGGCTGGACTCAGACCCATTTATAGCACTTGCGTACACGTTATTTTTTATTTTCTTTCTTATATTATCTCCGCCCGAATTGACGCCTATTGCCGATTCAAACCCGGCATACGATTGAGAGCCCGCACCGTCAACATCGTCGTAATACGAGAACTCATGCGAGTTAAAAGCCGCGCCATTGGCGCCGAACTGCTCCACCTTCGAAAGTAACATCTTCTCGAACGCGCCTTTTTTATACGTAAAGGCATAACTTCTGACTTTGGAGCCGTTGAATTCCACATCTATCCTCTTAAGAAGCTCGGCAGTTACAACCTTAAACCCTCCCCTTGCGTCTATGCTTACATCCTTACGCCTCGACTCTGCGGAATATCCGGAAAGCTCCGCATCACGGACAAACTTTATCTTATATGGGCCGCTTACACCTTCGTGCCCGGTATATGAAATCTCCTTAAGATACTGCTGAACGCCCTCAACCGTTCCGTTCTTCAGCCCTTTATCCAACACCTTTGCGTACGTATAATCGATGGTGTTGCCATTGGTATCGCGCACCTGTTTTAGCAACCACCTGTAGACGTTGCCACTAAGAGGGTCGGCAAGTGTAGCAGCATCGTCTTTCCCGTTCGACCCGCCGCCGTAGTAATATTTTGTGCCGTCTTTGCCGATAACTTCCCACCAGTAATTATCGGGCGCACTGCCGTGCCTCTGTATTCTGCTAAAAGCTCCTTCCACGCGCGTATGGAATATCTTTTCGCCACTCCTTGGTTTTGCCTCTTCCCTATGCGTAAGAGGCGTAAGCTGCTCGCCTTCGAGCAAATAGGTTTCCGTCTCGAAATCCTTATCATATCTCGGCGCGCCCCAACGCGTGTCTATGGACACGGACTGAACAGGCACGTCCCATCCAATACCCATCCATCCGTTACCGCCGGAAGAGTTGTAAACCACATTGACGCTTGGCTGCATCCCGCGCCTGCCTTGCGGAATCTCTATGGGATAGCTAAGACGCGCGTCTCCCGTATTACCGGGCTTCGGAGCCTCTATCACGTTAACCTTGGCGCCAGGGTCGGCGGCCTTTATATCCTTTATCGTATTGGGATTGTACGAAAGAGCGTCCGGATGTTCCGGCATAACAAGGGTGGCGTTTATCATGTCTGTAAAATGATCGGTATCATTGAGCACTATACCGCGCTTCTTATCCAAGCTTACTTTTTCAAGCTTTTTCCAGTGTCCTTCTTTTTCATCATAGTAGAAGGTCCATACATCATCTTCCGAAACGCCATCCGGAACCAGCGCCGGGTCATATGGCAGTTCCAAACGTATTTTCTTACTGAACTTTAGCCCGTGCGGCTTAAACCTATATCCGGCATCCGGCGCTGTAACATTGACCATTCCAGGGTCGAGCGGCGGCAGATCCGCCGACCTTAAAGCCGTTATGGATATCTTCGTATCCTTCTTCAATGCCCCAGGCGGTATATCGAGTTTCGCCCCCTTAAGACCGAATTTTTTCCCCTTCTCTACCGTTACAAGTTCCTCTATTTCGTCTTCATCGCTATAGTTCTCTACTTCCTCTGGCGCACCACTTCCACCGCCTGTTATGCTCGAATGCGGCAGTTGTTCTTCCTTTCTGTATGAAAAAAGCTCTACGACCTTCTGCACCACCAAGCCATCGGGATACACTGCCTTTATTAACACATTCCACGACGCTTCATCGGGCTCACCGGCATAACCTGCCTCGTCCTTGGTAACTATAACGCCAAAACCGCCATCCTGTGAGGCATATGGTTTTCCGGCAATAAATATCTTCGGCGTACCGGCACCGCTTCTTTCCGCCCATCCGGCAATATACGCACGCCTTCCGTAAAATTCCCCGTTTTCCGGCGAAGATACTTCTATATTCGCCTCGGGGATTCTCGTTAAAGTACCGCTTCCGCCAAGTTTTACCTCATAAATTTTGCCGCCAACACCGCTTTCACTGTCGAAATAAAGCATCAAACCGTTAACGGTATCTGATGGCGCCATAAGCTCTATATCATTCCAACCGGGAACAAGCCCATTCAAACTTGCAAGATGCTTGCTGGATTGAGATATGGGTTTGCCGTTTAATAGATACTCATAGCGAAGCTTACCCTTAACGCTCTCTTTTATATAGACCGAGACAAACTGCGGCTCGACATTTCTATCGAAAATGAATTCCACGGCCTCGCTAATATTACTGGAGTAATTCAAATACGTGTCGAAATTACCGTCATAAGCGGCTTTAGCCTTAGCGTTGTCACTTCCTGAAATGCTCCGCACGAAATTGCCGCCATTATCCAGCACTCCGACAAAAGTAAGATTGCTAACGGCATACGGAAAATCCAAGTTGCTTAATCCTTTGAAAACTATCTTATTATCTCCTCTTTTTAACCATTCTGGGTTTATAGGCTCCACCTGCCTTACCCAATCATTTCCGCTACCGGTCCAGAATCCGCCTCTGTACTCCCCTCCGTTTATGCTCTTCTCGACCTCTACCCAGTTCGTAATATTATAAACATCGTAAACAAGAAAACCCTTTTTGAACGCACTTGGATCCTGAGGCATTGTGAATGAAAAACTTCCGCTCGAATTGCTGGCATTACCATATATCGTTACGCTTCGCGGGGCGGCTGTTATGAACTTAAGGCTCTCCGGCTTTTCATATAACCGCAACGCCGCGATTACATCGGCCTTGGTGGTGACATTCTCCTTCTTTCCTGCACCCCATATCTCCAATTCTTTTAACACGACATTCTGTCCGCCGGTATAAGCCGGCGTCAATTCCACAAGCAACTGGTTTGTAGAGATTATCGCGTCCGTAGAAAAAACGTTCCAGCCTTGGGCAAGACTGCCAAGGGCCAAATCGGTAAAACCTATCACCGGCGACCATCCGCCCGATTGCCACGCATATACGGTAATCTTAAACGACGCCTGCCCGTACACGCGTAAGCTCTTCGGATTTATCACTTTATCGAATGTTACGGTAAACTTCGTTGTGCCGGAATATGAGGAATAAGACGTGGTTGTATCCCTGTCGAATAGAGTCCAAATGTCCTGGCTCGTGCTGCTTTGAGGGGTTAGTGCAAGCGGGGTTAATCTCGCTGTTTCCACGTATGCCGTCTGGCTTTTGGAAACAATTGCCGTACCGAGTATCGCTACAACGACAATAGTCAGAACACCGAGTATGTGGAATTTGAACTTTTCTCGAAAACCCCCGGCATGGGGTATTTTCAAAAACTTACGGAACAAGAACATGACAGTATCCTCCGGGTTGCTCAATTATACGAACATCAACCTATACACACTCGCTCCAGTCCAAAAAACAAAAAGCCCGCCGATAATCGGCGGGCTTACGCATTGGCCCTTTGATGCTAACTTCACTTCGACAGCCCCTCTATCCTTTTTATTCAGGACAGGTGGCTTTGCGTCCCACGATTACCCGTGGTTTGCCCTTATCGGTGAAACATGCTATTCAATTGTCATTGCCATTGTACTATGATTTGTCGCCTTGTCAAGATTTTTTTAAACCAACAGGCCAAATTTCTATTTACAGTTTTGTGTAACAATCATAATATCTCGAAATTATCCATAGTTACAATCTTTATCACACGAAGGCAGTCTATTCCGACACACCCTCTTTATCATGAGAACTAAAATAAACGACATGATATTCTATACAACATAGATTCCGCAAATCAATCAAAAAAAGCGTGAAAAGGAGCTTGCTACCACTCGCCACGCATGTTGTCCAGTGCCCTGCCGAAGTTTTATACTGGGAGAGGAATTGGCTAAGTACACCACCCTAGCATTCTATTATTTAAGAAGAAAAACTACGACCGGCACGGGGAGTTCCGAAGCAAATACTGCTCTTACAAAAATAAAAAAGGCTGTAGCCTATTGGAGACTTCAACTTACATCCCATAGCTCACAGCCATCTAAATTTACGTCTTACAAAAACTACTTCTTCTTTGCGGCGAGATTCATGACCTGCCGTATGCAGGCCTTATACTTTCCGTCCACCATCCTGAAAAGTTTTAAAAACCTTACCTCCTCCGGCAACAAACCCTTGGCAGACTTCCTGGAACCACCCTCGCTTCCTCCCTTAAAAAATAATCCACGGAAACATCCAAGAGCTCCGCTATCAGCTGAAGCTTATCGATACTCAGTACGTTTTTCCAGCTCTCGTAACGCTGTACCTGCTGATAACTAACATCCAGCCCCTCGGCAAGCCACCAGACTCCTCGCAAACTATACCATTACTATACCTTTTTAACGAAAAAAGGGTCAGCCAAATCGGCTAACCCCTTGATTTTAGTGGTGCCCGGAGACGGAATTGAACCGCCGACACGAGGATTTTCAGTCCTCTGCTCTACCGGCTGAGCTATCCGGGCGTATACGCAAACATCCAGATTATTTTATGACGCCTGTTTTGTCAAGCGTTTTCTGGAGGAAAAAAACTTCGAAAAACATTTTTTAAATATCGCCGCCAAACCCTGCACTGCGCCGCAACCACGATACCATGCGCGCTATCATATGGCTTTCACAAAATAACGCGCGGCCGCCTAAAGACGGCCGCGCGACTTACTTTGCTTCTAACAGCTAAGGCTTAAGCGCCCTTCTTCTGGATGTTCTTTGCGTCATCCGCTGTTGCGGCAGACTGCATCGCGTTGTAGAAGGAATCAACACTCCACTTGATTACCGATACTGCAGAACCCTCGCCGTCCCTGAGTACCTTTATGAGCTTACCAACGTACACAAGTTCTTCCGGGGAAAGAGAGGCTATGTCAACAAGCTTTGCTATGTCCTTCTTTGCTATGGAGCCGTAAGGAACCACGTTATCCGCGGCAAAATTAATAAGCGCCTTGCCCTCGTAACCCGGCCTGTAGACCTCGCCCTCGCCCCTGATAAGCCAATCAACCGAAAGCCCGTACATATCCGCGAACTTCATTACGAGGTCAGCCGGGATCGCGCCCCTCTTCTTATAATTCGATATTGCCTGGGGCGTAACGCCAAGCACCCGCGCGACCTTTGAATCGTTCTTTAGATTGCCGGCGCGTTTCATCCTTTCAATCACGTCTGTAAATTCTACACCCATTTTTTGTTCCTCCTCTTGACCTTTAAGTGTGTTTATGCTATAAAATCTACTTGGGAGTCGCATATCCTTAATACAGCAATTCGGAACTTGCTTCTCCTAAACATCTACCCATGACCGCTACTGCTGGTTATCTCCGGTTTATGCTTGCCTATTGCTGCGGGAAACACGAAATAATTTCTCGAAACTATAATACAAAACACGCACCATCGGTAACAATATTACAACGTGGCAGGTAAACCCTTACCACATGATAGAGTATATACTATAAAAATCTGGCTGTCAACTACTTTTACGATTAAGCGCAAGTTATGTCCACGATAGGTGAACGCATTAGACATATTCGGGAGAACATTCTCCGCATCAGACAAGCGGAGCTTGCCTCTATGCTTGGTTTTAACCGTATCGCAACTATCAGCGATTACGAGAAAGATAAGCGGTATCCGGATATCGAAACAGTCTGCAAAATGGCGGACTTCGGCTCGGTATCCATTGAATGGCTGCTTACCGGAAGAGGACAGATATTTTCATTCCCGGCTGAACAGGCAAAACAGGGCACAGACGATGCAAAATCAAAACAGGACGACTTCGTTATAGTAAAGGTCTACGACCAGAGCGCAGCTGCGCCACCAGCCAAATTCCCTGACGCTTTATCAGTTGACTCACTTTGCATAAGCAAAAATAAATTCTCGGCAAATATCACTGCTATAAAGACAAACGGAATGATAGCCGGTATAGACAAAAGCGACACAGCGATCGAAAACGGCAAGCTCTACGCCGTATGGCTCGAGGCCGAGGGCGTGGTGCTAAGAAGGATTTTTGTCCGCCAAAACGCCCTGGAGCTTTGCCCGGAAGACAGATCCCTTTCCTCAACAACACTGCCGCCCGATTCGCGCTCAGAGGATTTTATCATCGGCGCAGTACGGTGGATATACATCCCCTGATATAATCCAAAGCCCCCACAATCCCCAGCGCATCCGCCTTCCTGGCAAAAGAAGCGCCGTGGCATCCGGCAACCTTAAGAATTTTAAAATTCTTTATTTGAGATGTTTCTGATGTGAAAAATTGGAGGCGGCGAGCGGATTTGAACCGCTGAATGGCAGTTTTGCAGACTGCTCCCTTAACCACTTGGGTACGCCGCCCTCTAAGAGACGGAGATAGCATTATACGCCTACACGCGCGCCGTGTCAACAACGCCAAACCGCGGATATTTAAAAATCCTTACCTGGCTCCCCACATGCCAAGACGCTGTTCTTTGGCGGTCTTTTCCGCGGCCTTGTAGGATGCGTATTTCTTCTTGCCGCACGGAGGCTTGGCGAAGATCCTTGCAAGCCCTTCTTTAAGAAGCGCCTCACTTACATCCACGCCGTCGGCATACACCCAGCCAAGCGTTCGGCCGTATTTATCAAAAGGCTCGTCCCTGCATACCTCGAAGGTCACCAAACCGGCCTTATCGAGAAGCTCCTTATTCCTAAGCCGCGCCTCCTTATAAAAAGGCTCTTCCATCTCGGGCGTGTCTATGCCGGCATATCTTATGCGCTCTTTCCCTCGCCCGGACTTTGCGACCTCTATGGTGTCGCCGTCTATAACCCAGGTAACGCTTAGCTTGCGCGCAGATACATTGTTTTCACCTGCCCAAATCCCGGCACTTAAAGAAAATACCGCTGTAAGCGCAAAAACAACCGCGATAGACACAAAGAACTTCTTCAACGCTCTTTGCTTCGATAAAAACCCGCCAGTTTTCTTCATGCAATTCACCTGCCCCGTATGTCTTGCTAAAAACCCTTGACCAACGAAACATTAGCAATTACCATTAGTATATCAAAACAGGAGGAGCAAAACATGAAAACCAGGATAACTGTCGTTGAAAAGGGGCAGCTTGGCGTGTGCATACCAGAGGAGTTCCTGCTCGGCCTCGAACTTGCGCCGGGTTCGGATGTGGAAGTAGTTCTCGACAAAAAGAAAAAATGGATTCTTCTAAGGCCGCTTCATGGCGAGGATTTCCTGAAACACTTCAAAGATTCGATGGACGGCATGGCCTGATGTGCCTGTCAAAACAAAGGGGGCTTTACGCCCCCTTTGTCTACAAACTATGCCAACGGCTCTGCCTATACTCAATACAGAAGGTATGATATCCTAAACATCGTGTAATAATACTCGGAATCGAACCATGTTCTTGTCCTGACTCTTCCGCCCCACCAAAAATTGTTCAATATCATATCACGCTTTGCCGGGCCTCCGCCGTGCATTCTCGAATACTCGCCGCCAACAGTAAATACCAAGCGCTCGGTCGCGTTAACGTTCAACTGCACCGTGCCGCGAAGCACGTTTCCCATACCCTTTCCCTCATATCTGATATCATAATTATCTGGCAGTATTATATCATATTCCACCAAATAATCGAAGGCAGTATAATAGACCGAGGCCCAATTGGAATACATGCCCTTTATATCCAACGATACCCCGTTATTAGCGCCCATAAGCGCGTACATGCCTGCGCTCACATACGGCACTTCCGCATCATACTTTAGCGAAGCATACTTCCAGCCTACGGGACACTGCCAAGTGCCAAGCACAGCGCCGCCACTACTATAAATATAAGTGCAATTCTTGCCCTGAATATGGTGCTGTTTATAATCCCAGCCCAGTCCAACGTTAAAGGCCATACTATCACCTACCCAAAAATTATGATAAAAAGACGCCTCGAACATTTTGCCGGTCCTCAAACTAGTATCCGCCGAAAACATATCGAGCTGATCGCCTGTTTCCATCCACCTAAATTGGTCTTTGATTTTCTCGCCTTTACTGTTAAAACCCTGCAAATATGCCAGCGCAAAAATATTATCTTCATGGTACACGCTACCTTCTGAAAAAGAACCAAACCTCACATTCAATCCCACGAAAATATTATCTATATTATAGGTGCGCCTTGACACTTCCGTGCTCGGGATATAAGCTATATAAGACTTTGTCTTGTGACCCAAATCCCCTCTCATATGCCTTATTTCAGGGCCTATGTTAAGAAACAACGGCGTTTTTGGCGTGGTATCCAGGATCATTTCGCTTGCAACATCGGCAAGCAAGTTCGGGGCAGAGAGAAATAAAACCATCAGCGCCACCGGCAAGACAAACAGTTTTCTCATCTCACGCTCCTTGTTTTAATTACCGTATTTTCCGGCCACTGCATACTGTGAAACATACGTCCGATTAGGCTAATTTTACACATTCCGGGCTCTCTATGCCAGTAAAAAATGCCGTCAGCCTGCAAGCCCGAGTATTTTAACAACGCTCTCTTCCTGGCCTATTGCCATAATATGAACGCCGTGCGAGAACCTTTTTAGCGTCTTTACCTGTTCCGCTGCTATCTCTATGCCCTTTTCCAGCGGGTCAGAGGCGTTCTCAAGGGCGTCAATGAACTGCTTTGGCACGTTTACGCCCGGCACGTTCTTATTAAGGTACTCGGCCATCTTCGCGGACTTTAGAAGCAGTATGCCGCAAAGCACCTTTACTCCCGTCTTTTCAGCGTCCTCGAAAAACTGCTTATAGGCATCCATATCGAACACGGCCTGCGTCTGGAAGAACCTGGCTCCTGCGCTTATTTTCTTCTGAAAACGTATCCACTCCGGCTCAAACGGCTCTGCCCCGGGGTTTACGACAGCTCCGAGGTAGAAGTCCGTCTTACCTCTTAATTCCTTGCCTCCGAGGTTTTTGCCCTTATTTAGCGTGTCTATTGTGTGAACAAGCTGCACTGCGTCGAGGTCAAAGACTGCCTTTGCCTCCCTGTGGTCGCCTGCAGAGACGTGGTCTCCTGTAAGGGCAAGAACATTTCTTACGCCAAGGGCCCAGGCGCCCAGAGCATCCGACTGTATGGCAAGACGGTTCCTGTCGCGGCACGTCATCTGAAAAACCGGCTCTATGCCTTCCTTCAAAAGAAGCACAGAGCAGGCGAGACTCGATAGCCGCATCACAGCCCTCTGGTTATCGGTAACATTGGCAGCGGTTATCTTGTCCTTTAAAAGCCTTGCCTTTTCGACGAACTCCGCGGTATCGGTGCCGCGCGGCGGGCAAATCTCGGCCGTGACGACAAAGCGTCCGGATTCAAGTTCTTTCTTTAATTTGCTGTTTGCTTCCATCAGAATTTTATGGCAATAAGACGGATCTCGATGCCGTCCGGCTCCTTCTTTGTTTGGACCAAGGCATGGCTTTCATCGTCGCTCTCGAGCCTGTAATCGTGCTCTTCCATGGCATTCGCGCTGTAGGCAACGCTAATGCCCCAGACAGCGAGCACAGCGCCTGCCATAACAACGCCGCCAAAACTGACCATTGTCTCTACCTTGTATTTTTGCCTTGCCTCGGCGCCTTGGCTAAACACAGCCAGAAATAACACGGCAACAGCGGCTATAAAAACACTGCGAAGCGCCACCTTCAAGACAGAGCCTTTATAACAGACTCGAACATGCCTCTGCCGTCAACGCCGCCGACAACCGCCTCGCACACCCTCTCCGGGTGCGGCATAAGGCCTACGACATTGCCCTTTTCATTGGTAATGCCTGCTATATTGGCAACAGATCCGTTGGGGTTGGCCTCATCCGTTGCCTTACCGCCTGTTGATACGTAGCGAAACACGATGCGGCCCTTATCTTCAAGCAGCTTGACGGTATCGGCGTCTGCGTAATAATTGCCGTCTGCATGGGCGATGGGAATACGCAGCACCTCTTTTTCCTTATAAACCGATGTAAAAGCGGTCTTCGTGTTCTCGACCCTCACTTGCACGTCCGAGCAGATGAACTTTAGCTTTTTATTTCGCATGAGCACGCCCGGGAGAAGCCCTGCCTCGCAAAGTATCTGAAAGCCGTTACAGATGCCAAGTGTCGGCCCTCCGGCCTTGGCGAACTTTTCGACCTCGGCCATGATTGGCGAAAACCTTGCTATGGCGCCTGTTCTAAGATAATCCCCGTAGGAAAACCCGCCCGGAAGTATCACGCAGTCGAAACCTTTAAGGGAAGTTTCTTTGTGCCAGACATACGCGGCATCGCTGCCGAATACGTGCTTGGCCGCATGGTATGCGTCGTGGTCGCAATTTGAGCCGGGGAAGACGATTACGGCGAATTTCATCGCTGTGGTTAGTCCTTTATCTCGACCTTATAGTCTTCGATAACTGTATTGGCAAGAAGAACCTCGCACATCTTTTTCACTTCCGCCTCGGCCTTTGCCTTATCCGAGCCGTCCATGTCTATCTCGATGAACTTGCCGATACGAAGCTCTTTAACGCCGGAGAATGAAAACGATTTAAGCGCGCCAACCACCGCCTTGCCCTGCGGGTCCAGCACGCCTTTTTTAAGCGTCACATACACGTTTGCCTTCAAAGAAGCTTTTCCTCCTCAGGGCTGAACTCGTTTATCCTGTACTGCAGGTATATCATGCCGAACATGGCCGTCCAGAACCACGAAAAACTTACCTCATAATTCTTCTTTGCGAAGTGGTCGAGAAACGCTCTCCTTGCCTTCAGGCACTCAAACATCATCACCAGGCTGGCCACAAATACTATATACTCGCCTATGCCGATGTACTTTAGCCCCTCGCCGCTCTCGGGGTTCAAGCCCGAAAATATCACATAGCAAACTATGCCGATATACGCAACAAGCGAGGCTATCGCGAAGCCAAACGGGTTTATGGTGAACTTGTGCTCGGACTCAAGCTCGTTAAAGCGCTCTATCCTGTTCAAAAACCACACAGGAACGTAGATGCCAAGCGTTATAATGGCCAGCACTATAACCTCGACAACGCTCTTTTTCTCGAATACTATATGTTCTACCTTCTGCTCTCCCATTGCCTTATCCTATAATTACGCATTAAACGGTCATTCCCGGCCGCTATTATATACCTTAGCAGTATAATCGCCAATTCGCAAGGGTTTTCAGGCGAAAACCCTACTCCGATATCTTTGCAAGCACCTTCTGATATGCCTCTTCTATATTACCAAGGTCGCGCCTGAAACGGTCCTTATCGAGCTTTTCCCTGGTCTTTTTATCCCAGAGACGGCAGCCGTCGGGGGTGATTTCGTCTCCGAGGAGCACCTTGCCTTTAAACCTTCCGAACTCAAGCTTGTAATCCACGAGTATTATGCCGCGCTTATCGAAGAACTTGCTCATAAGCTTGTTGACCTTAAGCGCAGTTTCGCTGATGACCTTTAGCTCAGCCTTGGTTGCGAACCCGAAGGCGCGCACGATGTAATCATTTATAAAAGGGTCGCCAAGAGGGTCGCTCTTGTAACAGAACTCGAGAATAGGCTCCTTTAGCTTCAACCCTTCCTCAACTCCAAGCCTTTTTGACAGGCTCCCTGCGGAAAGGTTCCTGACTATCACCTCAACAGGGATTATCTCGAGCTTTTTAACGAGCATCTCGCGGTCGCTAAGCTTTTTTACAAAATGCGTCTTAACGCCCTTTTTCTCGAGGAACTCGAACATGCGGGCGGACATGGCATTATTGATTACGCCCTTATTCACGATAGTCCCTTTTTTCTGGGCATTAAAGGCGGTTGCGTCGTCCTTGAAGTACATTATATGGTGGTCCGGGTCACTCGTCTTGAATATGACCTTTGCCTTACCCTCGTATATCTGCTCTTTTCTTACGGGTATTTTCTTAAGCTTTGCCATCTGGCCTCCTTCTGATTAATTAACCGTTTTTAAGCGCCCTCTTCATTATATAACCGACATTCTTAAGATAAGGTCTCGTGTCGAAACACTCTCTGAGTTCTTTTTCCGTAACGAGCCCTGTTACATCTTTATCCCTCTTTAGCGCGGCAAGGAAGTTCCCGTTAAAACGGCCTTCCCACACGTCCATGGCATTACGCTGCACGGTCTTGTAGGCCTCTTCCCTGGACATGCCCTTTTCCGCAAGCTTCAAGAGCACGCGCTGCGAAAATACCAACCCCTTCGAGGCCTCCATGTTCCTAAGCATGTTCTCCGGATACACAAGGAGGTTCTCGATAACACCGGTAACCCTCGCGAGCATAAAGTCGAGAGCTATAAGCGCATCCGGCGCAATCACCCTTTCAACGGATGAATGGCTTATATCGCGCTCATGCCAGAGCGCGACATTCTCCATGGCAGCGCCTGCGTATGCCCTGACTAACCGCGCAAGGCCCGTAAGGTTCTCCGAAAGTATGGGGTTACGCTTATGCGGCATTGCGGAAGAGCCCTTCTGGCCTTTGGAGAAAAACTCTTCAGCCTCCCGGACCTCTGTCCTCTGAAGATGCCTTATCTCTACAGCTATCTTCTCGATGGTAGCGGCAACGAGCGCAAGGGCCGAGAAGAACTCCGCATGACGGTCCCTTTGAACAACCTGTGTTGCAACAGGCTCGGGCTTAAGCCCGAGCTTCTTTAACGCGTAGCGTTCTATAAAGGGGTCTATATTGGCAAACGTCCCGACCGCCCCGGACATCTTGCCGTAAGATATCGTTTCCTTCGCCCTTTTTACTCGCTCGAGGTTCCTGTTCATCTCGTCGTAGTAGAGCGCGAGCTTCAAGCCGAATGTCGTGGGCTCGGCGTGTATGCCGTGGCTTCTGCCCATCATAACGGTATCCTTGTGCTCCACTGCGCGCTTTTTCAGAACACGCATGAAAATCTTTATATCGTCTATTATAATGTCAGCGGATTCTCTTAGAAGAAGTGCCAGCGCGGTATCGACTATATCCGAGGACGTAAGCCCTATATGCACGTAGCGCGAGTCCTTGCCGATATAATCGGCAACCGAGGTAAGGAACGCGATAACGTCGTGCTTAACGGTCTTTTCGATTTCGTCAATCCGTTTTACATCGAAGCGCGCCTTCTTCTTGATGCGACCGAGCGCGTCTTTCGGGATCCTTCCCTTTTTCTGCCAGGCCTCGCACGCCGCAAGTTCGACCTCGAGCCACTTACTAAAGCGGTTCTCGCTCGTCCAGACGAGCCCCATCTTTTCTCTCGTATAACGCTCTATCATCAGTGCCCTCCGCTCACCGACGAAATTATATACACCAGCGCGACTCCAAGCAACACAAAAATAATATTGAACCTGTGCATCTTCTTATGCGTCTCGGGCAAAAGGTCCGCAGCGCCTATATAAAGGAATGTCCCGGCCGAAAAGGCCAGGAGCAGCCCTATTAAAGAACTTTCCATGTCCCTTACGAAGACGTAAGCCCCTGCCGCGCCAAGCACCATGGCAGCGGCCACGGCCCAGCCCAAGAGGAATATTTTTTTCCTGGCAAACCCGGCGTGCTTAAGTATTGCCGCGATGGTTATGCCAACAGGCAGGCTGTGAAGGAATATCGCAAGCGTCGACAAAAGACCTGTCGAGAAGTCCACCTCGAACCCAACGCCTATGACCATGCCGTCAACAAACGAATGCAGCACTATGCCGATAAAGGCCGGCACGCCCATGCTGTGGACATGGCACTCGCCCTCCTGACAGGTGTGTATGGCTATCATGTGCTCGACGATGTAAAAACCGATAATGGTAAAGAGCACGACCGCAAGCGCCCCTTTGACCTCCGCAAGCTCTATTGCCTCCGGCATCATGTGCAAGAACGCGGTCGTTAACACAACACCCGCGGCAAAGCTCAGGAAATGATGCGACCTCTTCTCAACCCACTTCTCGTTCACGAACAGAATGTACACGCCGACTATGGTCGAGAACGCGGCTATTGCGCTATATATTATCGTATTAACGAACTGGTGTTCCTGCATTTCTTTCCATTTCTCCTTTTCCCTTTATGTCAACGCGCACAAGAGGCCTGACTGCCTCGAGCTTTGCGCTTCCTATGCCCCGGACTTTTTTAAGATCATCGATTGACCCGAAAGCGCCGTTTTGCTTCCTGTACTCGACAATCCTCTCTGCGAGCTTTTCGCCTATGCCTGGCAGCTCCGTCAACTCCGCGGCAGTTGCGGTATTGATGTTTATCAGGGCTGCGGGCCCGGATGCAGCCGACCTGCCGCTGCCAGCCTGATAGCCACTATCAAGCGATACATTCTTTAGGGCAAAGGCCAGAAACACTGCGAGCGCGAGCACCGCGTGCGCCACATACGCCTTATACGGTTTTTGCGCCTCATCCATATAAAGGCCCCCAAGCGGTTCGCGCCCTTACTTTGTTTTCTTCCCGGTCCTCTTGGCGCCGTCCTTATAGAGCTTATATTCGAGGCTGTCTACAAGCGCTTGCCAGCTTGCCTCTATGACGTTCTCCGAGACCCCGACAGTGCCCCACTTGTCTTTACCGTCGCCGCTCTCAACAAGCACGCGCACCTTTGCAGATGTCCCGGCCTTTCCGGCAAGCACTCTTACCTTAAAGTCTATCAGCTTGACATCCTGTAAGGTGGGATAAAACCTCTCAAGCGCCTTTCTAAGGGCCTTATCAAGCGCATTTACCGGGCCGTTACCCTCTGCCGCAGTGTGCTCTTCCTCGCCCTTTACATCTATCTTTATGGTAGCCTCGGCTCTTGGCGGCTCGCCTTCGTCCTTTTTAGAGTCAGTGACCTTGAAGCCGTGGAGCTTGAAGTATTTCTTCCTTTTACCAAGGGCCTCGTGAATAAGGAGCTCGAAGCTTGCCTCTGCGCCTTCGTAGAGAAATCCCTGATGTTCGAGCTTTTTTAATTCGTCGAGTATGCGCTTAACTTCCGGGGAGCCGCTCTCTATATCGAGCCCGTACTCGGCAGCCTTGTATATTATGTTCGATCTTCCGGCAAGGTCGGAAACAAGCACGCGGCGGTGGTTGCCAACAGCCTCTGGCTTTACGTGCTCGTATGTAGCCGGGTCTTTAAGGACAGCGCTCACATGCAAGCCGCCCTTATGCGCAAAAGCGCTTTCGCCTATATACGGTTGGCGCTTGTTATGCGTAAGGTTCGCTATTTCGTATACAAAGCGCGCTGTCTCGCTAAGCTTTTTGAGATTCGCATCACTTATGCAGTCTATGCCCATCTTTAGCTTAAGCGCCGGGATAACGGAGCAGAGGTTTACGTTGCCGCACCTCTCGCCAAATCCGTTCATCGTGCCCTGCACCTGGATGGCGCCTTCCTTTACAGCGGTAAGGGTGTTGGCCACTCCGGTGTCAGCGTCGTTATGGCAATGCACGCCAAGCGGAGCAGTAACGTTCTTTTTTACCTCGCGAACTATCCTTTCGATCTCGAAGGGAAGCATGCCGCCGTTAGTATCGCAAAGCACGAGGCAATCGGCCCCGGCGTCCTCTGCTGTCTTTAAGACCTTCATAGCATAGGCAGGGTCGTCCCTGTACGCGTCGAAGAAATGCTCTGCGTCGTAGAAGACCTTGTCCTTGCGATTCTTTAAGTGGCTCACGGTATCGTGTATAAGGTCGAGGTTCTCGTTAAGAGAAATCTTTAACGCCTCGGTCACGTGGAACTTCCACGTCTTCGCGACTATGGTAACGACATCCGTGCCAGCGCTTAGAAGTTCCTTTACGCCCGCGTCCTCTGAGGCCTTCTTTCCGGGCCTCTTTGTCGAGCCAAAAGCAGTAAGCACGGCGTTCTTAAGCTTTTCCTTTTTCATCTGCTTAAAGAACTCTATATCCCTCGGATTGCTGCCCGGGTACCCGCCCTCTATATAATGTATGCCGAGAGCGTCAAGGGCGCGCGCTACACGCACCTTGTCCTCGACCGAGAAGTTTATGTCCTCGGCCTGCGTGCCGTCTCTAAGTGTTGTGTCGTAGAGAACGACGGTATGTTTTTCCTTTTTTGCCATCAGTTATTTCTCTTCCCTGACTTCCTCTTTGCCAAGCTCGAAGGCGTCATGAAGAACGCGCACCGCAAGCTCGCAGTACTTTATATCGACAACGCAGGAAATCTTTATTTCCGAGGTCGATATCATCTGTATGTTAATGCCTTCCTTCGAGAGTGTCTCGAACATCTTCGAGGCCACTCCGGCGTGGCTCCTCATCCCGGCGCCGACCGCAGAGACCTTTGCGATGTTAGTATCGCCCAGAATACTACCTGCCTCGATTTCCTTTGCCACCTTGTTCACTATCTCGAGGGCCTTCTTATAATCGCCCTTGGCAACGGTAAAGGTCATGTCCGTGTGCGCGTCGTGCGAGATGTTTTGCACTATCATGTCTATGTTGACGCCTGCCTCGGTAAGCGGCCTGAAAAGCTTTGCCGCGATTCCCGGCTTATCAGGGACCCTGATGACCGAGATCTTTGCCTCGTTCTTGTTATAGGTGATGCCCGATACCATTACCTTTTCCATGTCTTCATCCTCCTCGCAAACGAGCGTGCCCTCGGCCTCCGTAAAGGAGCTCTTTACCATGACCGGGACCTTGTATTTTTTCGCGAACTCAACGGAGCGCGTCTGAAGGACCTTTGCTCCAAGGCTCGCCATCTCGAGCATTTCATCGTAGGAAACCTTATCGAGCTTCCTTGCGTCGGCGCAGATGTTCGGGTCTGTGGTGTACACGCCCTCGACGTCCGTGAATATGTCGCACCTGTCTGCCTTAAGCGCGGCGGCAATCGCTACTGCTGTCGTATCCGAGCCGCCCCTGCCAAGGGTCGTAACGCTTCCGTTAGGGTCTATGCCCTGAAACCCGGCAACCACCGGTATAACGCCTGCCTTAAGCTCGCGCCTAAGATTCTTATCGTCTATGCTCTCGATTCTCGCCGAACCAAATGCCGAATCGGTAACGATTGGCACCTGCCAGCCCATGTAGCTCTTTGCCTTCTGCCCGAGCTCCGAGAGCGCAAGCGCAAGAAGCCCAATTGTCACCTGCTCACCGGTGCATACGACTGCATCGTATTCACGCGTGCCCACAGGGGCCTCGGATAGCTGATTTGTGAGGTTAACGAGCCTGTCGGTCTCGCCGCTCATTGCCGATACCACTACCACGACGTCGTTACCGGCCATCTTGTCCTTTGCAACGCGTCTGGCAACGTTCTTTATCCTATCCGGATTGCCAACGGATGTTCCGCCGTACTTATGCACTATCAACGCCATTATCTTTTTCTCCCTGCCTTATGTATGGCCATACCGTGCGCGTCCTCTGCAGCTTCCATGACTATCTCCGGAAGTGTCGGGTGCGCATGTATGGTGTCAGCTATATCGTGTACCTTTGCGCCAAGCTTCATCGCAAGCGCGACCTCGCCGATTAAGTCCGTCGCGTGCGCGCCTACAATCGTCGCGCCTACAACCTTACCCGTGCCCTCTTCCTCGAGTATCTGCATAAAGCCCTCTGTTTCGTTCATAGCAAGGGCCTTGCCGCTTGCTGCGTACGGAAAACGCCCGACATTTATCTTCACGCCCTTACTCTCAGCATCTTTCTCACGAAGCCCCACACTCGCGATCTCCGGGTCAGTGAATATCCCTGCGGGTACGACCGAGAGGTCGAGCTTTTTGTCTTTTCCAAGCGCGTTCTCAACAGCGACGATTGCGCCTGTTGAGGCAACGTGGGCAAGGAGCATGCCGCCCGTAACGTCTCCTATGGCATAGATGCCTTTTACGCTTGTCTCCATTTTTTCGTTAACTTTAACTCTGCCCTTTTCAACGGCAACTCCTGCCTTCTCAAGGCCGATGTTCGTTGAATTGAAGCTCCTGCCAATCGAGACAAGCACCTTCGCTGTAACGAATTCTCTGCCGTCCTTGAGCCTGGTTTTTACGCCGTTTGATACGGCCTCGACGCTCTCGACATTTACCTCTGTCAACACTTCCACGCCAATGTCCTTGAATGCCTTTGCAACCACTCTAACGACCTGCTTGTCTTCTGTCGAGAGAATCGTCGGAAGGAGCTCGACGATTGTGACTTTGCTGCCAAACTTAGCAAAGATATTTGCAAACTCAGAGCCCATCACGCCGCCGCCGATTATCAAGATACTTTCCGGCACTGCCTTCAAGTCCAGGGCCTCGGTCGAGGTAATGATGTTCTTTTTGTCTATGTTAAAGGCCGGGATAAGCGCAGGCTCGCTCCCTGTTGCGATTATAATGTTCTTTGCGCCTACTTCTTCGGTAGTTCCGTCCGCCTTTTTTACACTTACCTTTCCCGAGCCTTCAAGAGAGCCGGCGCCGCGTATGAGCTCGACCTTATTGGCCTTAAGAAGCTGCTCAACCCCTGAAACTAGCTTTTTTACGACCTCGTCCTTACGCCCCGTTGCCTTTGCCATGTCGAATGTATAGCTGCCGGCATTCACGCCAAACTCTGCAGCATGCTTAGCAGCAGTCACCGCCTTTGCCGAATAATACATTGCCTTTGTTGGTATGCAGCCCCGGTTAAGGCACGTGCCACCGACACTGTCCTTTTCTATAAGACAGGCCTTTGCGCCAAGCTGAGCGGCCCTGATCGCGGCCGTGTACCCGCCCGGGCCACCGCCAATCACTACAATATCGAATTCCTTCATTTCAAAAAACCCTCCGGTGCTTTTTAAACAACCAAACCTACGCTGCCAAATCTATGCGCCTTCTGCCATCTCCGTCATAGAGAAGAACTACCTTCACTGCATTTTCCGGCAAAACATGCTCCGCTCTCTCGGCCCATTCTATTACACACACGCCATTCGAGTAAACATATTCTTCGAGCCCCAAGTGCTCGATACTCTCTTTGCCTTCGAGCCTGTATAAATCTATATGATAGAGCGGCAACGAGCCGCCTTTATACTCATTTATTATCGTAAAGCTCGGGCTCTTTACATTTGCCTCCACTTTAAGCCCCTTTGCAATGCCTCTTACAAACGCCGTCTTCCCAGCGCCAAGCTCTCCGTACAATGCAACGACAGAGCCCGGCTTCAAGCCCCTTGCGAACTCTTCACCAAGCGCCTCTGTTTCCTCGACACTGTTCGTAACCGTCTTTATCACTGCCTACGCCTCTGCCCTTTGACGCGCATCTTTTTCTTTCTCTCCGCTGCCCTTTGAATTTATAAGGTACACGGCAGTTATCGCAATGCTTCCGCCGATAATCGTCGTCATCGTCGGCCTCTCGCCAAGTATTAACCAGCTAAGCCCAACGGCGCACACCGGAACAAGGTACGAAAACGACGCCGCAGGCCCCGGGCCAAGCCTTGCAGAGGCGAAAAAATAAACCGTTGTTGCAGCTGCCCCGGATATCGCGCCGAGGTAGACGATATTGGCCCAGAAAAGCGTGCCCTCGTCGAACGCGGCTCCAAGAGAGCCGTTAAAAAGCCCGAGCACGAGAAACATAATCATGCACACCGCTGATGTCGCTATGCTGAATATCACCGGCGACATCCACTCGGAAGCCTTCTTGCCGCATACCGTAAGGAGCGCCCAGAAAAACGAGCACACGAGAAACATCGCGCTCCCGGCTACCGTTGATAGAGAGCTCCGTATCTCCCACGCATGCAGCAGAATAAAGCCGCCCACAACTCCAAGAGAAAGCCCTACTGCCGCTCTCTTCGATATCTTTTCCTTTAAAAAAGCAGCGGCTATGGCAAACGTTATGACCGGCGTGATGGTCGTCACTATCACCCCGGCCGCTCCGGCCCCTGTTACCCTAAGGCCCGTGAAAAACACATACGAATAAAACGCGAGGCACGCCGCACCAAGCACGGTATAGAACGCGGCCTCCTTTGTTACGCGCACTGTCTTCCTATACTTCCACGCAAGCGGCAAAAGAACCGCTACGGTTACGACAAACCTCCAGAAGGTCAATGCCTCGGCCCCAAGCTCCGTTGACACTACCTTTGCCGAGACCCAGCTTCCGCCCCAGATGGCCATCGATACTGCCATAAGGGCAAAGAACACACCCTGCCCGCCTCCGGCATTTTTCAATTGCTCATTTGCCATCGGCCCTGTGCTACCTTCCGCTACTAAGCCCTGCGATGCTTTGCGGGATGCCTCTTGTTATGTCCGTTGCCGTGATGCCGTACTCGGTCTTGCGCTTTGCGGCAATCCTATCGGCCGTAAGCCCGTGCACGTACACGGCTGCCGCGGCAGCCTCGGTCGCGCCCACACCCCTGGCAAGTAACGCGCCTATCATGCCCGAGAGCACATCTCCGGTGCCGGCACTTGCGAGCCCTGAATTGCCAGTCGGGTTTATAAAGAAACCGTATTTACCTCTAACTACCGTTGCCGCGCCTTTTAGTACGACCGTTACACCTGAGATATCGTGAAGCCTTCCGGCGGCCTTAAGCCTGTCTGCCTGAACTTCATCAGCCGAGATATCGAGAAGCCTTGCCATCTCGCCCGGATGCGGGGTAAGCACAATGGGCACATTCTTCGAATATTTTTTAAGCGCGCTCGCGTTGGCCTTTATTATGTTCAAGCCGTCGGCGTCTATTACAACCGAAACCCCTTCGGCCAGACAGCCTTCCAAAACCGCTTCCATGAAGTTATACGTTGCAACCGTGCCAAGCCCCGGGCCGATTACAAGAGCGTCCTTGCCGTGCAACGCCTTAAGCACGTCCTTTGCCGAGTCGTTGGAGATAAAGCCGTCCTTGTCATTGGTAACCGGCGAGGTCATCGCCTCCATGACCTTTGCCTCAACTGCGGCATTGACGCTCTTTGGCGCTGCTATGGTCGAGAGCCCGGCGCCTGCCTTTAAGGCCGCAATCGCGGCCATGCAAGGCGCGCCTGTCTTGCCAACAGAGCCTCCGACTGTGAGCACGTGCCCAAATGTCCCTTTGTGCGAATTCCGCTGCCTTTGCCCAAAAGCGCTTAACGCCAGCGCATTGTCTACAAGGTTCCACTCTATATCGGCATCATCTACAATTGCCGCAGGTATGCCGATGTCTACGACCTCTATCCTGCCGGAAAGCTCCCTGCCTGGATAGAGAAAGTGCCCAAGCTTCGCAAGTCCGAATGTCACGGTAACGTCCGCACGAACAGCCTCGCCAAGCACCCTGCCAGTAGATGCGTCTATGCCAGAGGCGATATCAACCGAGATAACGGTCTTGGCAAGCCTGTTTACAAGCTCTATTGCGCTCTTATGAACGCCGCGAACATCGGTACTAAGACCGGTGCCAAAGATTGCGTCTACGATTACATCCGCGTGCCTTAGCGAGAGCGCGTGCTTTTCAAGGTCCTTTAGATTGTTTACGGCATATATGCCGCCCTGCATCTTCTTCCAGATTGCCGCGTTTGTCGCGGCGTCGCCCTTTAGAGCGGACAAAGGCCCGAAGCAGAACACATCGCAGTGTATGCCGGAGTTCTTAAGATGCCTTGCCGCAACGAACCCGTCGCCGCCGTTGTTGCCTTTTCCTGCCACCACGGCAACGCGGTTGCCGCCAGTTCTTTCGAGCTCTTCGATAACAACGTCGGCAACGGCCCTGCCCGCGTTCTCCATCAGAACGAGGCCTTTTATGCCATACCCCTTTATCGCGGCGCTATCGAGAGCGCGCATTGTTTTCGAATCAACGAGCTTCACTGCTTAGTCCTCTATTATCGTATGCGCGATCGCAAGACCGGCGTCATGCGTTATGGATGAATCTATGCGCTTTATATTGTCGCTGTCTATGCCTGCCGCCTTTATAAACGGCCTGCCAGATTTATCGCGCCCCACCTCGACGTTCTTATACGGAAGACTTCTTCCAAGGGCCTTAAAGAAACTCACCTTTGCCGCAAACCTCGCCGCAAGATGCGTTGCAGGGTTTTTCTTATCCATGCAGTAACGAAGCTCGCCGTCGGTAAACACGCGCGAGGTAAGCCTTACGCCCCAGCGCTTAAGCGAGCGGGCGAACCGCTCGACCTCTAGCGCGTCTATGCCAACGCCCCTAAGCCCCATGCTCCCTTATAAGCCGCTTCATCTCTCTTACGGCCTCTTCCATTCCAACGTAGATGCTTCTTGCAACTATACTGAACCCTATAGCGTACTCCTCGATTTCGCGTATCGCGGCTATTTCTTTTATATTTATATAATCGAGGCCGTGCCCGGCATGCACCTTGAGGTTCATCCGCTTTGCCGTGACCGCTGCCTCGTGAAGGCGCTTGAATTCAACCACCTTGTCAGCATCGAGCTTGAGCTCAGCGTACTTGCCCGTATGCAGTTCTATACCGTTTGCGCCGACTCTGTGGCTTGCCTTTATGGCCTCTGGCACAGGGTCTATGAAAAGGTTCACGCTAATGCCCGCGTCCTTTAAAGCCGTCACATACGTCTTCATGTTATCGGTATTCAACCTTAAATCAAGCCCGCCCTCGGTAGTTAGCTCCTGCCTTTTCTCGGGCACGATAGTCACCATATCGGGCTTGGTCTTTACCGCAATATCGAGCATCTCCTTTGTAGCGGCCATCTCGAGGTTCAACCTTGTCTTCACGGTCTTTCTTAGCACCTCGAGGTCTCTATCCTGAATATGGCGCCTGTCTTCCCTAAGATGCACGGTTATGCCGTCTGCGCCGCCAAGCTCCGCCATTGCCGCGGCAACGACCGGGTCCGGCTCGACGTGGCGTCTCGCCTGCCTCACGGTAGCAACGTGGTCGACGTTCACTGTAAGGGTAGGCATGCTACGCTAATTCCTTTCTTATCGCCACGGCAATATCCTCTGCCATTGCCTTTATCTCCGTCTCGCTCTCGCCCTCGACGGTAATACGCGCAAGCGGCTCTGTGCCGGAATAGCGCACGAAGGCTCTGCCCCTGCCCTTTAGCCTCTCCTGAACGTCCTTCAAGGCCTTTGCGACAGGCTTTATGGTGTCCAAATCTTTCTTCTCCTTCACCTTCACGTTCAAAAGTATTTGCGGATATGTCTTCATAACAGAGGCGAGTTCGGAAAGCGCTCTACCTTCCCTCACCATCACGGCAAGGGTCTGGAGCGAGGATATCACGCCGTCACCCGTTGTCGTGTGGTCCATGGATATTATGTGCCCGGACTGCTCGCCGCCGAAGTTATGGCCGCCCTTTATCATTTCGTCGACAACGTACCTGTCGCCAACTCCTGTCCTTACAACACGGCCCCCTGCCTTTTCAATCGGCGCCTCGAGCCCCGAGTTGCTCATAATGGTCGAGACAAGGGTGTTGTTCTTTAAAGTCCCCTTCTTTATCATGTCGAGAGCAATGACTGTCATTATGTGGTCGCCGTCTATTAGATTGCCCTTTTCGTCGACAAGGATGCACCTATCTCCGTCGCCATCGAGCGCAATGCCGATATTGGCGCCCGTGCGCTTAACTTCCGCTATGAGCCCTTCCGGATGAAGCGAGCCGCAGTCTTTATTTATGTTCTCTCCGTTTGGCTTAACGCCTATGGAAATAACATCAGCGCCAAGCTCGGAGAAGACCTCCGGAGCGACCTTATACGTTGCCCCGTTTGCGCAGTCAACGGCAATCTTTAGCCCCTCAAGCGTAAGTTCCTTCGGGAACGTATTCTTCGCAAAAACGACATAGCGGCCTATTGCGTCGTCTATCCTGTAGGCCTTACCGACCGCGCTCGCAGTCGGACGGTGCGTCGGGTCGTTGTCATCCGAGATAAACTCCTCTATCTCGGCCTCGATTGAATCCGGGAGCTTAAACCCTGTCCTCGAAAAGAACTTTATCCCGTTATCCTGATACGGATTGTGCGAAGCCGATATTACGACTCCGGCGTCCGCCCTCATGCTAGAAGTTATGAACGCTATGCCTGGGGTGGGCAGCGGCCCGACCATGAGAGTGTCTACACCCATGGAGCAGATGCCCGCCATCATCGCGCTCTCGAGCATATAGCCTGAAAGCCTCGTATCCTTGCCTATGACAATCCTATGACGCCTTGGCTCCTTCTTAAAGACATACGCAATAGCCCGCCCGAGCTTCAATGCCGTTTCCGCGGTCATGGGCTCGATGTTGGCTATGCCCCTGACGCCGTCCGTGCCGAAAAGTTTTCTTCCGTCTACCGCCATTACGACCTCTCTACCTTTTTTTCACAAAAACAGTCACCTCTACCAATGCCGGCTCCGTGCTCTTTATAGCCTTTGCCGAAACATCAAGAAGCGCGCTGTACTTCGTTGTTTTCGTTATTCCGGATACGTCGACGACCCCGGTCTTGATACTTTTTATGCCGGAAAGCTCGTCCTTCTTGCCGATGACAACCACTTTATCCGGCGTGACATCTATATCTTCTATATAATAACCGCGCGCCGACTTGCCTGCCGTAACCACCTTCACAGGCAAGATAGCCTTTGATACCTTTTCAAGACGTATATCTATGGAAGACGGTATGACCTTAACAACCTCGATGCCTTTTGGCACCCTGATGTTATCCGGGTTTACCCTGAAAATATTCACGCCTTCCTTCAGGCCGCCGCTTACCTCGCCAATGTCGATGGTGGCGCTGATATCCTTTGCCGAAATATTATTGATAAACCCCCTTGGCCCGGAAAGCCGTACCTCCACGTTCTTCTGAATATCTCCGATAGGCAGCATATTCTCGGGAATCCCTTTTATGCCGAGTTGCACGGTGAAGCTCTCCTCTGCCGCCTTTTCTCCGACTACCAGGAACCAGAGAGCAGCGGCAAGCACCAGGGCTATGACCTTCAGCCCGTGATGCCTGTATATCAGATCGAACCTGCCGCCCTCTTCCTGCGTTCCGTTGGTCGACACCTTAGCCCCTTATGTTAGAAATTATTTTCTTTCTATACCCGGCACCGGAGGTCACAAGCTCCCTAAGTATCGGCGCCACGTCCACCGGGTCCACTCCCAGCTCGCGCATATCCTCGGAGATTATGGAAATATTGCCGGTGTTCTCGGACACAACGACCAGCACTGCATCCGTTTCCTCGGAGAGCCCTATCGCGGCCCTGTGCCTCGTGCCGAATGTCGGATCGACCGCGGCCTTGCTAAGCGGCAGTATGCAGCCTGCCTTTGCTATGCGCCCGTTCTTTACGATAACCGCGCCGTCGTGCATAGCAGAGCCCGTGTTGAATATGGCGAGCAAAAGGTCGCGCGAAATATCGGCGTCTACGGCCACGCCGCTCTCCGCCACATAGTTCAACAGGTCCTCTCCGCGCTCTATCGCAATAAGGCCGCCGACATTATCCTTCGACATAGCGGCAACGGCCCCGGCTATGTGCTCAACGAACTCGGGCTTGTCGGTGCCCTCTCTGCCGGCAAAGGGCTTGCCCATCTGGATTAGCGCGCGCCTGATGTCCTTTTGAAAAACGACGATTACGAGTATGACGATAGAACCGAGAAAATTCGCCAGTATCCAGTTAAGCGTCATCAGCTCTAGCTTCTCGGATATGAAATAAACGACGATAACGAGCGCGAGCCCAAGAAGCATCCTCTCGGCCCTGGTCCTCTTAAAAAGGATCATCAGCCAGTAGAACAGGGCGGCGACGATGAGGATGTCTATTACATCCGCTATGCCCGGCAGTTTTCTTAAAAAATTTTCCATGCCTTTTGAAAACCCTCTATGCCTTTACGGCGTTATTACTTTTGCCTTTTATCGCAGCAAGCATATTAACCGCTTCGCGCGTTTCCTCCACGTCGTGCACCCTTACAATCGACGCTCCGTTCGTAACGGCGGCGCACACGGTTGCGAGTGTCGGCACGCCTCTCGATGCCGCATCCGCATACTTATCCGCGCCAAGCGCCTTTGCTATGAACGACTTTCTCGACGTGCCGACAAGTACCGGACGGCCAAACGAGGTAAACTCCCTTAATCTCCTCAAAAGCTCGAGGCTTCCGTCCGCATCCTTCGCAAACCCGATACCCGGGTCAACGGCCGTTTTTTCGATATCAATGCCAGCGGCTACTGCGCCCCTTAGCGCGCCGTCCAAAAATGCGTACACCTCTGCGGCAACGTCGCCGTAATCGGTCATGGACTGCATCGAGCCAGGCTCGCCCCTCATGTGCATGAGGATAACGCCCGCGCCGGATGAGGCCACTACACCTGCCATTTGAGCATCCCTTGTCATGGCGCTTATGTCGTTTACAATCTCCGCTCCGGCGTCCACGCCAGCCCTTGCAACAGCCGCCTTTGTCGTGTCAACCGACACTGCAGCGCCCTTCCTGACAAGCCCTTCTATGACCGGGATAACGCGCGTAAGCTCCTCGGCCTCGCTAACTGGTTTTGCCCCCGGCCTTGTGGACTCGCCTCCGACGTCTATTATATCCGCGCCCTCTTCGAGCATCGCGATACCGCGCTCTATCGCGGCATCGGTGGAACCGTATTTCCCGCCGTCAGAGAACGAATCGGGCGTGACATTGAGCACGCCCATAACGAGCGCGCGGCCAGAGATATTCCACGTCCGGCTCACGCCCTTAAAAACAATGACATCGGCCTCGATGCAGTTTAGCGCTGCCTCTATCTCGCGCCCGATGGCCTTCAAGCCGTAGGGCTGATGACCAAGCTTTCTTACGAGTTCCCTTAGCTGTTTTTCCGTGCCAGAGAGCACGCAGCCCGTAAGAGAGGCCTCGCACGACACAACACCCTTTGCAACGGCAGCCTCTGCGCCAAGCGAGAGCGCGTCCTGTTTTAGGATGTTCGCCTGCGCCGGGCTTAAGTCGTCTATCCTTAAATTGCGGTGGAATTGTTTCGGGGCCATCATGGCGATGCCCGCAGGGTCAACGCCGATACGCTCCATCTCGCGTACGGCATCAGTGCGGCTGCCAAATTCGATAAGTCTTATTCTCGCCACGAAACCACCGCCAAAGTAAAATACCGGCCGGAGGTTTTCATGCAGACATGCTGGCCCCGGCAAAAGCCATTTTCATGCTACGCCCTCGCCTCCGGCGAAGAAGGCGGCAATACCGTTTGCCCTCCGCCGCTACCGCCCGATACCTTCACGCCCTCGGGGATATTGTCGCCGAAAATAATGCGGTCTATGGCGTCGCCGTCTAACGCCTCTTTTTCGAGAAGCGCGGCGGCAAGGGCATGGAGCTTGTCCATGCGTGCGGTAAGGAGGTCTTTTGCCCTGTTATAATTCTCGTCCACTATATTCCTTATTTCGGCGTCTATCGCCATTGCCGTGGATTCGCTGAAATCACGGCCCTGCCCGACATCGCGTCCGAGGAATATATGCTCTTCCTTCTTGCCAAACTTTAGCGGCCCGAGCTTCTCGCTCATGCCCCACTCGCATACCATGCGCCTTGCAAGCTCGGTTGCACGCTCTATGTCGTTACCGGCGCCGGTCGTTTTGTGCTTCATAACTATTTCCTCTGCAATGCGCCCGCCCATGAGCATGGATATGGTGCTCTGGAGGTATTCCTTGTTGTACATGTGGCGCTCATCTATCGGAAGCTGCTGCGTGAGCCCAAGGGCCATGCCCCTTGGTATTATCGAGACCTTGTGTATCGGGTCTGTCCCCGGGATGAGCCTCGCAACCAGCGCGTGCCCTGCCTCGTGATACGCGGTGTTCCTTTTCTCCTCGTCGCTGATTATCATGCTCTTTCGCTCGCTGCCCATAAGGAGCTTATCCTTTGCCTCGTCGAACTCGGCCTTGGATATCTTGTCCTTATTTCTTCTTGCGGCAAGCAGCGCTGCCTCGTTTACGAGGTTTGCAAGGTCCGCTCCGGAAAACCCGGGCGTGCCCTTTGCGATGATGTCGAGGTTCACATCGTCCGAGAGAGGCGACTTCGAGGCATGCACCTTTAATATCTCGCCCCTGCCCTTTACATCCGGCGCCGGCACGACCACCGTGCGATCGAACCTTCCAGGCCTAAGAAGCGCCGGGTCAAGGACGTCCGGGCGGTTCGTTGCCGCAACTATTATCACGCCCTCGTTGCTTTCAAAGCCGTCCATCTCTACAAGGAGTTGGTTTAGTGTCTGCTCCCTTTCATCGTGTCCGCCGCCAAGCCCGGCGCCCCTGTGGCGGCCTACGGCGTCTATTTCATCTATAAAGATTATGCACGGCGCGTTCTTCTTGCCCTGTATGAAAAGGTCTCTTACGCGCGAAGCTCCAACTCCGACAAACATCTCGACAAAGTCGCTTCCCGATATGCTAAAGAACGCAACCCCGGCCTCCCCGGCTATTGCCTTTGCAAGAAGCGTCTTGCCCGTGCCAGGCGAGCCCATGAGAAGAACTCCCTTGGGAATCCTGCCGCCAAGCTTTGTGAACTTTTTCGGGTCTTTTAGGAACTCAATTATCTCCTCGACCTCCTGCTTTGCCTCTTCTATTCCGGCGACATCTTTGAAGGTCACTGTCTGCTGGTTCTGGGTAAGGAGCTTTGCCTTGGATTTCCCAAAGCTCATGGCCTTGCCCCCACCAGACTGCATCTGACGCATGAAGAATATCCAGATGCCTATCAGGAGAAGTATCGGGAACCAGGAAATAAATATCGTGCCCCACCCCGGGGTATCGACCGCGGGCTCGGCCTTTATGCCGACCCCTTTGACGCTAAGGTTCTTTATAAGCTCCGGATCGTTTGGCGCGTACGTGGTAAACGCCTTGCCGTCCTTTAGCTGGCCGCTTATGAAATTGCCCTGCATCTTGACGGCGGTAATATCGCCCCTCTCGACAGCAGCGACAAACTCCGTGTACGCAAGCTCCGAGGTCGTTGTCTTGTTATAATTCAAAAGGTTGACCATCAACACGATTGCCACGATGATGATTAGCCACATGCCTATGTTTTTGTATAGCTGGTTCTTCATATCTCTATTTTCCCCTGATTATTTAAAATCACGTAACCTTTGAATAAGAAAGAATTTTCCCATATTTTACGTGTAATTACAACAAAAATATTGCCATTTACGCTTGATATGCCGGGATGTAAAAGGCTATCGCCTGGCCCTAAAGTTCATCTTTATGGGCACGCTCGAGAGTTTAAGGGCCTCTCGGAAGGAATTTATCAGGTAGCGCCTGTATGAATCCGTTATGCCCTTTGGCACGTTAACGAACACTGTAAAGCGCGGCGGATTGGTGCCGGTCTGAGTTGCGTAGTATAGCTTGACTTCCTTGCCGCTATACGCGGGCGGGCTGTAGTGGTCCACGAATTTTCCAAGAAAATCATTAAGTTGAGAGGTCTTGAACTTGGTCCCCATCTCAACCATCACGTCATCCACGATGCCAAATATATCTACGACACGCTTACCCGAGAGGGCGGAGACAAACTCAACCGGCGCGTATGTAATAAACGGCGCCCTGTGGCGGATATCGTCGGTATAACGCTTTGTGGTCTTATCGTCCTTTTCAACGATATCCCACTTATTGACCACTATGATGCAGGCCTTTCCCCTGTCCGAGAGAAGCCCTGCGATTCTCTCGTCCTGAACGCCAAAGCCATCCTTACCGTCGATTACAAGGAGCGCTATGTCGCATCTATCGATGCTCTTTATAGCCGATATTACGGCATAGGTCTCGAGCTTTGCGCTTATCTTGCCTTTTTTTCTTATGCCTGCGGTATCTATGAAAAGATACTTCTTATCCCCCTTTACATAAAGCGTGTCTATGGAATCGCGCGTGGTGCCAGGTACCTCGCTTACAATCGAGCGCTTTTTGCCAACAAGTCTATTTAAAAGCGACGACTTGCCGGCATTTGGACGGCCGACTATGGCAACCTTGACGATGTTCTCATCTTCTGCTTCTTCTTCCGCTTTTCCGGGGAGCGCCTGCACTATCCTGTCGATGAGTTCGGCAACGCCAAGCCCGTGCTCAGCTGACACGGGGCAGACCTCGTCAACGCCCAGGGAATAGAACTCCGCAGTTTCGGGCATCAGGTTCTTCGTGTCTATCTTATTGGCGGCGTAGATGACCTTTTTCCCGGTCTTTCTAAGGATTGCCGCAACCTCTCTGTCCTGGGTTACGGGCCCTGTCCGTCCGTCCATCAAAAACACGATGACATCGGCCTCTTCGATTGCGAGAAGCGCCTGCTCCCGAACCTTCGCCATCATGTCGCTCGTGGTAACGGGCTCAAAGCCTCCCGTATCCACCAATACAAAGGCGCGGCCAAGGGCTCCTGTGTCCGCGTAGTTTACATCCCGCGTAACTCCGGGCTCGTCCTTTATGATTGCCCGCCTCGACCCTACGATTCTGTTAAAGAGCGCGGACTTGCCGACATTCGGGCGGCCGACTATGGCGACTATTGGTTTCATTCGTACCCGAACTCCCTCATCGACCTTGAATTGGCTGTCCAGCCCTTGCTGACCTTTACAAAGAGCTCAAGAAATACCTTTACGCCAAGGAGCCGCTCGATATCCTCTCTTGCAGCTACTCCAATTTTCTTTATCATCTCGCCTTTTTTTCCTATTATGATGGCCTTTTGAGATTCGCGCTCCACGTTTATCGCGCCGCGTATGGCGATAAGGTTCTTACCTGGTCTTTCCGTGAACTCCTCCGTGACTACGGCAACGGAGTAGGGCACCTCTTCATGCGCCATGTTGAATATTTTCTCCCTCACGATTTCAGCGACAATAAAACGCTCGGGCTGGTCCGTTGCCATATCCTTTGGGAAATACTCCGGGCCTTCGGGCAAAACTCCTATGGTCGCCTCGACAAACCTTCCAAGGCCGTCGCCCTTTAGAGCGGACACGGGAATGATTTCCTTAAAAGCGAATTTTTTGGAATAGGAATCCATTAACGGCAAAAGTTTGTTTTTTGCCACAAGATCTACCTTATTAAGAATCAACATGACCGGGCACTTAAGCGGCTTAAGGTTCTCGAATGCAAGCGCGTCGTCGCCGCTTTCCTTTCTCGATACGTCGATTAAAAGCGCAACGCAATCGACGTCGTGAAGCGCGCCCACGGCCTCCCTGACCATGAAGGCGTTCAAAGCGCCCTCGCCCCTGTGTATGCCCGGGGTGTCGAGGAATATGAGCTGCGCGCCATCGCCATCTTCGACGTTCTTTACGCCGCGAATCACGTTACGCGTGGTCTGGGGCTTACGCGATACTATCGAGACCTTCTCGCCAAGCACCGCGTTAAGGAGCGTTGATTTGCCGACGTTTGGCGCGCCTATTATGGCTATGAAACCTGATCTAAACGGCATAGACCTTATAGGATAGCACCAACGCGGGAAAGAGTAAAGCTTTGTGCTCCTGCACCGGCAATATACAAACAACGCGCAATATGTTATTTTATACCATACCCTTTTTGAATATGAAGAACTTCTCTACCGCCATATTGCTGCTGGTCCTGGCGCTTTTGCCGTACGCATACTCCTACGGCGCCAACGACAGGCCTCCACGCGTGGACGTGCCTAAAGAAGAGCAAAAACTCTGGGCCGCGAAGTCTATCGGCGAAGAAGAGGCCGGAGAGTGGAAGTACTACGGCTTTACCCCTGAGGAAGCAAGGACGTGGAAAGATGCCGACATACCGTACGCAGGATGGGCAGACCAGTGGAAGTCCGAGCAGTTTAGCCCTAAAGAAGCAAAGGAATGGAAGGTAATAAACGTCTACACCGCGCGCGACTTTAAAGAGGCAAAATTTACGCCAACGGAATCTCTTGTCTGGATAAACCTCGGCATACGCTCCGGAAAGAGGGCGGCGGAGTTCCGCTTTCACGGCTTTACGCCAGAGGAGGCAGCTTTGTGGTGGAACGAAAAATTCTTTCCCCTAGACGCAAAAGAGTGGAGGGATGCCGGGCTAACTCCAAAACAGGCGCTTACCTGGAAATACAAAAAGGCCGGGGAGTACAGCGCGATAGTGTACTCGGCAGCAGAGTCAAAAGACTGGAAAGAGGCCGGGTTTTCGGTAGAAGAGATGCGCGGCTTCAAGGACTCTCGCTTTACTCTGAAGGAGGCCTCGGAATGGAAGGCCGCGGGCTTCGATGCAATCGCTTCGGCCATGTGGAAGGACTCCGGAAAAACCGTTACAGAGGCTGCAACTCTCTCTGCCTCGGGCATAAGGCCTTCGAAAATAGCCCTGGAAAAAATGCGCACGGAACCGGGGCCGCGGATAACTTCGCTAAAAAGCGACGTAACGCTTCGGCCGGACTCTATGCTGTCGGTGCGCCAGAGCTTCATTGTAACGGTCTTGCCGGAAGAAACATATTCCCTCGAGATAAACTTCCCGCGCTCAAGCGAGATAAGGGATATTTACGGGAATTATTCCCACAGACAAAGCATATACGGCGCAGTGCTCCTTCACATGGACGGCAAGTCAATTGAACCTTCTCTCGAGAAGACAGGCGGCTTAAACAAACTAAAGCTGCCGGCTGTAAAGGGCGAACACACATACACTCTCTTCTATACCGTCGATAACCGCATAACAAGGCGTAAAGACCATGACGAACTCTACATGGACGCGAACAGCCACCTGCCCTTTCCAATAGAAGACGCGCGCATTTCAATAGCGCTTCCAAAGAACGTAAGCATCGTTTCCGTAGACGGACATCTGGGCGAAAGAAAATTCGCGGAAGTAAACATAACCGACGCAGCACATGCCAACCTGGATTCGACGTACCCGATAGAAAAGGGCAAAGTTTTTGGCGCTGCAATAAGCATAACAAAGGGCATGGCGCCGCAGGGCGTGGCAAAGACCATTGCGTACGCCAACAGAGGATGCCTCGGTTGCATATCCGCGTCGTTTGTTTCGCTTGGTATTTTCACCTTCACATTTCTATACCTGTTCATCGCCTGGCGAAAGGCCGGCATAGACCCTCCAATGCCGACGATAGTTGCCGCATATGAAGCCCCGGAAGGGATATCCGGCGCAATGGCCGGATACATAAGGAACCGCGGCCGCTACGACAAGCGCCTTACCACGGCGTCGATAGTGCACCTCTGCGTAAAAGGGTTTCTCTCGATACAAAACACGGCATCAGGGTTCCTTGTGGAAAGAAAAAAGGACGCTGCAGCGCCGGATACGCTGCCCGAGGAAGAAAGCGCCCTGCTCGAAAACCTGCTTCCTGGCCCAGGGGCATTAAGGCTCGGCTCAAGTGAAGCGAGAGCGCGCCTCAAACGTGCAGCGCGGGAAGTGAACTCGATTCTGAAATCGAAATATCTGGAACACGCCAAGTCAAACTCTGGCTACCTTTACCCTGCCGCTTTTGCAGCGGCAGTCTCGCCCGTTGCCGCGGTCTTTGTCTCGAGCATGACCTTCGATGCGCAGCAGATCTTTCTATACTTTCTTGCAGCCGTTTTAAGCGCAGCGGCAACGTGGTGCTTTTTTCGCTCCTTCGGGGCCGTTAAAAAATCTTCGGCCCCGTCCTTATTAAAACGGATATTACCGGCATCCGCCCACTTTGGCGCCGGCGCGGCGCTAACAGTAGCGGCGATATTCGCGACAAAGACCGCGGTGGACAGGGCAGACCTCTTCGACGACGACGCGGTAAGGATATTTATCGCGGCGCAGATGCTCGTAACATTCCTCTTTGCGGCGGCACTGCTCATGTTCAGAAAGCTCCTCAGGGCGCAGACCGTCTACGGCCAGAAGATGTCGGCCCTTGTAGAGGGGTTCGCCCGCTTCATAGAATCTACTACAGATGAAGAATTCAGAAAGAGCGCCGGGCCAAGGCCCAAGCCGCGCCAGTACGAACGGCAGCTTCCTTACGCAATAGCCTTCGGGCTCGAGCAGGAATGGAGCAAGCGGTTTAACGAAGCCGTTTCGGAAAATTCCGTTTCATGGTATCTTGGAAAAGAGGATTTCTCGGCCCGGGCGTTTACCTCATCCATTGAGGACCGCGAAAGAAATAAATGAAAACACACCACCAAATAAGCAAGGCAAAAGCCTGGCAGATACTTATCGCTCTCTCTGTAACGCTCTTTATCGCACCGACTGTAGCTGCTGACGTGCTCACCTACTACACCGTTCGCCACTGGGAGGGGTACGGCTTTAGCCGCGCCTCCACGCTCGAGTGGAGGGAGCAGGGATTTGGCCTAAACGAGGCAAAGATATGGAGGGCAGCGGCATTCGATCCGCACAGGGCGTACTACTGGAAAAAAGACGGCTTTACAGGGTATGACGCGAAGCCGTGGAAAGATGCAGGACTGGACTCGAGAGAGGCGAAACACTGGCGCAACTCTGCCTTCGAGCCCAAGGACGCAACCGAGTGGAAGAGCGCGGGGTTCGACATAACAGAAGCAAGGAACTGGAAGAGCGCCGGGTTTACTCCGGCCGAGGCAACAAGATGGAGAACTGCGTTTAGCGCCTTCCGGGCAAAGGAATTAAGGGACTCAGGCATTTCGCTTGATGCCGCCAAGCGGCGGCAAAACGAAGGAGGAAGATAAGCTGCCATAGCTTTTTAACTTGGCTATGCCGTTATCCCAAACAATATGTACGGTCCTACTGTTACGACGATACTCACAGGCATCTTCCTCGTGGCCGCGCTGGTCATATATGTAATTATTCTCTACAACCGGCTCGTTGACCGTAAAAACAACGTCAACTCGGCGTGGGCGGATATAGACGTGCATTTGAAGAAAAGATACGACCTTATCCCAAGCATCCTCGAAACAGCAAGCGGGTACGCAGCACACGAGCAAAAGACCCTCGAGAAAGTAGCAGCTGCGCGCGGCAGCGCAATGCGCTCGTTGGCGCCGTCTGAAAAGGCCGCAAAAGAGAACATCCTCACCGAAACGCTTAAAAGCTTTTTTTCGGTCGTGGAGAACTACCCAACACTAAAGGCAAACGAGGCGTTCCTTAACCTTCAAAAGGAGCTGGGCTCCATAGAGAACTCGATAGAGAGCGCGCGGCGCTACTATAACGCTCTGGTGCGCGACCATAACATACTTGTCGAGATATTCCCGGCAAACATCGTTGCCGGCGCATTCGGCTTTACAAAGACCGAGTACTTTAGCCTGAAAGAACCTGAAAAAGAACGCACCCCGCCTGCGTTGCGGCCCAACCGGTAACCGTTTGGCAACACTTCGGAAGGAAACACCGCACCATCCGCAAAATAAAAGTCTTTTGATTGACAGTTACACCCGGGAAGACGTATTATTACCGATTATGAGAGCGCCTTTCGTCATCAAAGTCAAAAAAATATTCCTTGGCGGTTTTTTCCTCGCCCTTTTTACCACGACATTCCTGTTTATGACATACAATGCCGCCCCGGGCGCGCCTAAAATCCCGCTCGACCCTGAAGAACAATACCAGCACGACCTCGACATCGCGAGGCTAAACGACATCCAAACGCTTGGCTGGTATCTCGAAGAATACAGAAAAAAGACCATGAAATACCCGTTCCAGGGCAAACACCATAAACCTGTCTTTGTCTTCATAATAACCAAAGAACAAAGCATTTACACGAGAACCGAGATTGAACGCAACCAGGAGGTTATTGAATTAAAGGACTTTATTGCGGAACTCGAGCGCGTTCTCGGACGCGAAATCAAACTTCCCTTCGACCCGCAGGCAACTCCCGGCCATAGACCCAATTACTACACATACATGATAAGCGGCAGCACGTACTTTCTGGCCGTCAATCTGCATAACCCCTTCCCCTTTGCCAGGCGCATCGGGCCAAACCACAGCAAAGTAGAGCTCACCAACCGGCCAAACCCGGCAGGGGGACTCTGGAAATACTCGGAGCTGATACGGAACAAGGATTTTGTAAAAGCCCTGGAAGAAAAACCAATTGAGCCGGAATACGTAGAAAAACTCAGGGAACGGATATATCGGGAAGGTGCGTTCTAAAAAAACAGCCGTTTCGTTTTGAACACGAAACAGCTGCCCTGCGCCCCTGACCAGGCATCAGTCAGGCTCTGCGTCCTACCCCATCCTCGTGTGCTGTCTTACCCAGCCGTACAGGTTCGACGCGTCATAATAATGCCCAAGCGCATAGAAGCATATGGATGTGCATTCTGGCACGCATTTCTTTTTCATGGCATCGAGCGTCTTTTTATCAAACTTCGGGGCCCCAATGCTTCCCCAGTCGTTCTCGTTGGTGAGAAGTATGTAGCAGGGCGTAAGCGTGCCGTCTGGCCTGATGACAAGGCCGTTTTGTCCGGCACGGCAGTCCCATGGCGGTATGCTTCCGCGCATCCGCTTTTTCAGCACATTGAAGTGCTCTGGCGGGTTGACCATTGCCCAGCCGCTCTTTTGCCTCTCCTTTAGCCAGTCTATCAGCTCATCTATCTCGGCGTGCATGTCCGGGGTTATCCAGAGATCGTTTTCCAGGTTCTTATAATGCTCGGTGTTGGCCATTTCCTGGGGAAGCTCGTTTAAATGGTAATCGGTGCCTATATTATGCACTCTCGCTATTTCGGTAAGAAGCCTCACATCCTTTATGTTGGTCTTGCAGATATTGATATTGAAGAACAGGATATAGTTATATTTCTTTTGCCTCTCGAGAAGGTAGCGAAACTGCGGCTCTATGGACATAAGCGCTTTTGGCATGCCCTTTGTGGCCTTTACGCAGTCGACTGCGAGGTTGATGGATGCAATCCCTGCTGCCCCAAGCTCGTCTATGAAGGGCTTATCCATAAGATACCCGTTGGTTGCAAGGTTCATCAGCATGCCTTTACTGTTGCCGTACTCGACTATCTTTAATATCAAATCCTTTCTTACGAGCGGCTCTCCGCCCGTTATGCCTATGACGCCGCACCCGAGCGACTTTAGCCAATCGAGCGAGGCCTTGGCCGTTTCCCAGGTCATGCCCGGCTGGTCTTCCTTATAAAGGAAGCAATAATGACAGCTGAAGTTGCACTTCCAATCGGTTACGAGAAATCCTATCAAGGGCCTCAATTCGCCCTTTTTGCTTAAACGCGAGTTTACGTACGGAACAACCCAGTTCTTTACCGCCCTGACGCCGTTGTATCCCTTGTAATACAATTTCCTGGCTCTCATCAAAGCACCTCCGTTAACTTACGGTTTTTCGTTCATTGAACAAAAAAGAACGCAAATTACCGATAGTTTACCATGAAAAACAGGATATTGCCATCTGTTTAAATGAGCTGGGATTTGTCGCACAAGACATGTCAAGTGAAATACACGCAAAGACAGGCCTGTTCGTTAGAAACGCAGCATTACCGATACAATAAAGTTTTAACTGGGTTATAGTCTTACGCCTGGCAGGGGGTGCCTTTGGGAACGCGGCGCTTTATCTTCTTGCAGAATACGGCATTAAAGGTCATGCAGCTTTTCGCGGCACTTGTAGCGACCTCGGCCTTTGCATGCGCGCAGTCGAAGCTGCAAAAAAGCGGCTCGGGCTGTTTCGCCGATACGCGCTGGCTTTTCTTCGGCGCCTTTTTCATCCGACCTCGTTATACGGCCTTACGCGAAATACCACCCCTATGTCGTCCTCCGCTATCTTCCTGCAGGCCTCGATATCGAGCCCTGGGACCGCGACTACCGTTGCAACGACCTTTGCGATAAACCGCTTTGCCTCTTTCAGGAAAAATAGTATTGCAGGATGCGCCTTTTCGCCAAACGGAGTTTGACATAGTTTTTCATAAGTCGCCGCATCCGGGGCATTCAGGCTTACCGATATGACATCCACGAACATCAGCTCCGAAAGGATGTTTTTCTTGTTATAAAGGTTCGCGAGACCGTCCGTGTTTATGCGGATTTTAGCGCCCTTACGTTTAAGTGTCGTGCCGAGTTCCTTAACAAGGTCGAAGCGTATGAGCGGCTCGCCGTACCCGCAAAACACCACCTCATCGTATTCCTTCACCTCTTTGCCAAGAGCATTGATGGCGTCGAGTATCTCGAACATCGAAGGCTCTTTCTCAAGCTCAAGGTAATGGCCCTTTACAACGTAATCGCCATCGTTCTTTGCGCAGAAGGTGCATTTATTGGAGCAGCGGTTCGTTATGTTCAGATAAAGAGAGTTCCGTATGACATAGGCGATCTCTGCCTTTTTCGCTTCCTTTGGCGCAAGGCCGAAGAAGCTCTCGATATTACGCGCCGTTATCCTCGCCACATCGCCGACACTTAGCCGCTTAATCTCGGCTATCTTCTTTGCCGTTTCCACAACGTGCGCAGGCTCGCACCTTTTGCCGCGATACGGCACAGGCGCAAGGTACGGACAATCGGTCTCAATAAACATCTTTTCTATAGGCACTGCCTTTACAACTGCTCTAAGTTCCTCTGCCTTCGGGAATGTCACCACACCGGTAAAGGACAGGTAATAACCCGCGTCAACTGCCTCCCGTGCCATCTTTTCGGTGCCCGAGAAACAATGTATGACAACGTTCTTCGCGCCTTCGTTTTTAAGGATTGCCATGGTCTCGTCGTCAGCCTCGCGCGAATGCACGATTAGCGGCAGATTAAGCTCTTTGGCAAGGCGGATCTGGCGCGTAAAAACTTCACGCTGCTTGTCCTTTGGAGAATGAGTATAGTGAAAATCCAGGCCTGTTTCGCCGATTGCGACAATCTTTTTTTCCTTGGCAAGGCTTTTAAGACGCTCAAACGGCGTTTCATCCACAGCATCCTTTGCGTCATGCGGATGCACTCCTGCGGCAGCCTTTATGAAATCGCCGTCCGCGATTTTCATAAGCTTGTCTAAATTGTCCTTGGCCTTCCAGCAGCCGACACTTATGACGTGCTTTAGCCCGGCTGCCTTTGCCCTGGCTATAACATCGGGAAGGTCGGCGTCGAACTTGTCTTCGTCGAGATGCGCGTGCGAGTCTATGAACTGGTTTTTATTTTCCATTGTCCTCTAAAAACAAAAGAACCCGGACAGGGTTCCGAAAAAGTTTTATCGCCAGGCCTGCTACTCCATCTTCGGGAATAACGGCGCGCCCTTTACGACCTTCGAGCCGCCAACCACGCGGCCTCCCCATTTCACTTCGCTATCAAAGGAAACCGTATCTATCTTTTCGGCAATGCCGAGCGAATCCCATATTTTTTGCGCTGAAGAAGGCATGAACGGATACACATACACCGCGATTATGCGAAGCCCCTCGGTAAGCGTGTATAAGACCTCCGAGAGCTCGTCATCCTTACCCTCTTTTGCAAGCGTCCACGGCGCGCTCCTGTCAACATGCTCGTTCAACGCGCCGACAAGAATATTGATTACATGATAACCGACGACGTTATAGAACTCGAGGTTATCCATGTGGTCGACATAGCGCGGGGCCTGCGAAGCGAACTCTTTTACTATTGCCTCGCTTCCCTTGCCCTCTGGCACAACGCCGCCCCTGTACTTCTCTATCATCGATACGGTTCTGGAAAGAAGATTACCAAGCCCGTTTGCAAGCTCGCTATTGATGCGCATCTTAAGGGCTGCCTCGGAAAAATCCCCGTCATTGCCAAAGGGCACCTCTCTAAGGAGAAAATACCTGAACTGGTCCGTGCCGTAAGTTTCCGCTATCTTAAACGGGTCAACGACGTTACCTAGCGACTTGCTCATCTTTTTCCCTTCAACGGTCCACCAGCCGTGCGCAAAGACGGTTCTTGGCATTTCAACCCCCGCGCTCTTTAAAAACGCAGGCCAGTACACGGAATGAAAACGCAAGATGTCCTTACCGATAATATGCACGTCAGCAGGCCATGTCTTTGTATAAACATTACCCGGATATCCCGTGGCAGTAAGATAGTTGGTAAGTGCATCGAACCAGACATACATCACGTGCTCGGGATTATCTGGCACTGCTATGCCCCACTTGAATGTCGTTCTTGAGACCGATAAGTCCCGGAGGCCTTCCTTTAAGAAGCTGACTATTTCGTTTTTCTTGGCCTCTGGCTCTATGAACGACGGGTTTTCGGATATATAAGTAAGCAGCCATTCTCTGTAAGAGGACAATTTGAAGAAGTAGCTCGCTTCCTTAAGCTTCTCTACCGCTCGGCCACAGTCCGGGCACTTGCCGTCCTTAAGCTGCGTCTCCGTTATAAAGGTTTCGCACGGCGTGCAGTACCAGTCTTCGTACTCTCCAAGATATATATCGCCGTTTCCAACCGCCTTATCCCACATGACCTTTACAGCCGCACGGTGCCTGTCTTCCGTGGTGCGGATAAAATCGTCGTTCGAGATATTAAGGATCTTCCAGAGTTCCTTATATCTGCTGACGACCTTATCGGCAAGCTCCTTTGGAGATATGCCCTGCTCGGATGCCGCCTTCTCGACCTTCTGTCCGTGCTCGTCCGTGCCAGTCAGGAAAAACACATTCTCCTGCCCAAGCTTCAAACGCTTATACCTCGCCAGCGTGTCAGCCGCGACAGTGGTATACGCGTGTCCGATGTGCGGGATGTCGTTTACGTAATAGATGGGGGTGGTGATGTAAAACTTCTTCATCTACTGTCCTGGTTCCTTGTCCTTTATATCCTTCGAAGAGGCTTCCGGACCGCGCTGCTCCGAAGCGCCTTTTTCAGCCTGCCCCTGTCCACCCTGAGCGCCCTGAGCGCCAACCCTCTCGCCGCGCTTTCTGTTCCTGCCCCTGCGCCTCCGGTTTCTTCCCCTGCCACGCCTGTCATCGCGCTGCTGTTCGCCGGCAGCAGACGTGCCGACAACTGGCGCGCCTGCCGCAGCCGCGCCTTCGGCCTGCACAGGAGCCGTCTCGCCGCCCAAAGCAGCGCCCGGTGCTTTAACATCCTTACGTTCGCCGCGATCCATGCGCCTTGGCTCGCGCCCTGCTCGTTCTCCCTGGCGTTTGAACCTTTCCCTGCCATGCTCATGGCGCTTTTCTCCGGGCCGCTTCTCAAAAGCGGGCTTCGCTGCCGCCTCACCCGGCTGCCCTGGGGCTGCCGCAGTATCACCGCAGCCTGTGCACGAATGTTCTTTCTTCTTGTCCTTTTTATGGCACGGCCCGTCGTGCTCGTAACTCAAGCAGCACATCAGACGGCCGCATATGCCGGAAATCTTTTGTGGATTAAGCGCCAGGTTCTGGTCCTTCGCCATCCTAACGGTCACGGGAGCGAAGTTCGTAAGAAATGACGCGCAGCAAAGCTCTCTGCCGCAGGGGCCAAACCCTCCGGCGAACTTGGCCTCGTCCCTGACTCCAATCTGCTTCATTTCTATTCTGGTATAGAACTTTGCGGCGAGGTCTCGCACAAGGTCTCTAAAGTCAACGCGGTTCTCTGCAGTAAAAAAGAATATCGCCTTGCTCGAATCGAAAAGATACTCGACCCCAACAAGCTTCATCGGCAGCTTGTACTTGACTATCAGATCCTTGCAGGCGGCGTGGGCCTCCTTTTCGCGGCCTTCGTTAAAGGAGTTTCTCTCCATGTCCACGGTATCGGCCTTCCTGACTATTTTCTTTAGCGCGTGAACAACGCTTGCCTCGTCCTTCGCAATCGGCGCCGATACCACACGCGCGAACCCGATGCCCTTTTCCACCTCTACTATGACGTTATCCCCGGCGCTAAGCTCTATAGCACCGGCGTCGAACGAATATATCTTCCCGGCCTTCTTGAACCTTACGCCGGCTACCATTACCATATCAATTTCTCCCTTTCTTCTATCCTGCCCGGCCGGCCATGCGCGCGAGCAATGCCTCCATGGCAAGCTGCGCGTTATCGTAATACGGCACCGATATCCTGCCAAGAGAATGCTCTACTTCGAAAAACGCCTTTGCGTACGCGTCCTGCGTATTAACAGAAGAAGCCGTAAGCCCTTCTGCCGCGAGTTCCGGGCACCCGGCAGCCGTGACAGCGAGGTCTCTGAGTCTCGACTTGAGGAATTCGAGCATCTCCGTAAGCGACTCGTCCTTGGCCAAATTCTCCGCAAACCCTATCAACGCTAAGACCGAGCCCCTGGCAGAGGCGAATTTTTCGAAGAACTCGCGCCGCCTCTCTATCATGCCATCTTCTATCATTCTTATCGAACGTGAAACGCTTCCGTTACCCAGCCTCGCGGCAGCTAAAGCGTCTTCAGAAGACACGCCGCACGTCTTCTCTACAATCGGCGCCATCTCCGAGGCCTTAAGCGCGGAGAACGCCACCCTCTGGCACCTTGAGAGTATCGTAGGCAGCATCGAGTATAACTTCGACGATACGAGTATTATGACCGCGTTCCCAGGCGGCTCCTCGAGTGTTTTAAGGAACACGTTGGCAGCGGACTTCTGCATGGTCTCTGCCGCGTCCACTATCGCAACAACGCGCCCGGTCTCGGCCTTATACCGAAGAGCGCGCTGAAGGTCCCGTATCTCGTCGGCCTTAAGCGTCTTATCTTCGGGCGCAATATTTATGATATTCATGTTCGCCCCTGCAAACGACGCGCGGCACGGCTCGCAGCCCCCGCATGCCTCGTTACTATCCTCGTAACGCTCGCAGTTTAGCGCAGCTGCGAAGGCGAGCGCGGCCTTTCTCTTGCCAACGCCCTCTGGCCCGAAGAACACGTACGCGTGCGCCACCCTGTCAGCGCTTACCGAACGCCTTAGCATATCAAGCGCGTTCTTTTGCCCGTATATCTTTGAAAACATCATATTACTTTTGCCATCCTCAAGGCATCCTGTGCTGCCATGCGTATATCGGCATGCACCGCCTCGACACTGCGGTTGCCGTCAAAAACCTTTATCCTTCTCTCGAGCCTTGCCAGCCAGTGATACCCGTTTCTCACCCTCTCATGGAACATCCGCGCCTCTCTCTCGAAACGGTCGGCGCCCGGGGCCGCGGCCTCATTTCTACTGTTAGCCCTGGCAAGCCCGACATCTATCGGACAATCTATGAGGATTGTAAGATCGGGCTTTAGCCCGTCGGTAGCAAGAGCGTTCACCGTCTCGACCTTATCATAGGGGATATGGCGGCCAAAGCACTGGTACGCGAAGGTGGAGTCCGTGTATCTGTCGCAAAGCACTATCTTTCCGGCCTGCAGGGCAGGGACGATAAGCTTGGTAACTATCTCCACCCGCGCGGCCTCGTAGAGAAAAAGCTCAGTTAGCGTTTCCATGCCAGCGCCTTCGGATACGGAGAGAAGTATGTCGCGCACCTTCTCACCAACCTTTGTCGAGCCCGGCTCTCTTACGGCTATGACGTCCAATCCCTCGCCCGCAAGATAATCCCTAAGCTTGGCAATCTGAGTTGACTTGCCGCTTCCTTCCGTTCCCTCAAAAGTGATAAAAAAGCCCAAAAGGCCCCCTGAACAGGCAAAGTTATTACGGCCCTTTTCCGGCATACCGGCCAAAAGGGCGCGCCTTTGATACCATAATTGATAATATCTAAATCCCATGTTTTTCGCAAGGATAAAACCCTTTTTTGCCAAAAATCAATGGCCTGAAGCGGTTTTTTGGTTTATACTTGACCGATACGTTATGAACACCGCTAACCACGAACCCATAGTCTCGGTAAAGGGCCTGAAAAAGGAATTTAACGGCACAACGGCCGTTGACGGCATTTCCTTTGAGATAAAAAAGGGCGAAATACTCGCGCTCCTTGGCCCAAACGGCGCTGGCAAGACAACGACTCTCCATATGCTCCTTGGCCTTATCACGCCCACTGCCGGAGAGATACGCATCTTTGGCAAGGACATGAACAAGGAAAGGAGCGCGATATTATCGCGCATCAACTTTTCGTCATCGTATGTATCGCTTCCGTACTCGCTTACGGTGATTGAGAACCTAACTGTATTCGCAAGGCTCTACGGCGTAAAGAACCACAGAGAAAAAATACAAAGACTTCTCGAAACATTCGAGATTTCCGGCATCATGCACGACTCTACACGTAAGCTCTCTTCGGGGCAGCTAACACGGGTAAGCCTCGTAAAGGCGCTTATAAACGACCCGGAAATACTTTTTCTCGACGAGCCAACGGCGAGCCTCGACCCTGACATAGCCGACAGAACAAGGAAGCTGCTTAAGAAAATCAAGGACGAACAGGGGCTTTCGATACTATATACCTCGCACAACATGAGCGAGGTTGAAGAGCTCTGCGACCGCGTTGTGTTCCTTGATAAAGGCAGCATCATAGCCACTGGCGCGCCAGAAGAGATAAAGAAGAACTTCAACGAAACATCACTAGAGAACGTATTTCTAAAAATTGCAAGGCAGGGATAAGACTGTGAGCCCTCTAAGGATATTCGCGTACGTAACGCGCCACCTCTACCTATACAAAAGAAGCCTGCCGAGGCTGATGGAGGTGTTTTACTGGCCAATCCTGGATTTAATGGTCTGGGGGTTCATCACAGTGTACCTCGGCTCATATAAGGCCACACTTCCGGCCTTCATAACGTTCTTTATCGGCGCGCTCATACTCTGGGACATACTGTTTCGCTCGCAGCAGAGCATCTCTGTTTCGTTTTTAGAAGACATGTGGTCGAGAAACCTCCTTAATATCTTCGTCAGCCCGCTTACGCCGCTTGAGTACGTGGCCTCGCTCCTGATTATCAGCATGATAAAGCTCCTTCTTGCCTCGAGCGTGATGGTGGTTATCGCCTACCTTCTCTACTCCTTTAACGTCTTCACTCTCGGATTCCATCTCGTGCCGCTCGTTATAAACCTTCTTATAATGGGCTGGGCAATGGGCGTGATAACGACAGGCGTCATCCTGCGCTTTGGCCAGGAGGCCGAGGTGCTTGCCTGGGGTGTGGCCTTCCTTTTCCAGCCGCTTAGCGCAGTGTTCTACCCGGTAGAGGTGCTGCCGCCAATACTTCAGAAAATCGCCTACTACATACCATCTGCCCATGTGTTCGAGGGCATGAGGCACGTTATAAACGAAAAAACCCTTCCAACCGACCATCTTATAATGGCAATTGTTTTAAATATCGTTTACGTCGCAGGTTCGGCTCTTTTCTTTTACTGGAACTTCCAGTCAGTAAAGAAAAAAGGACTTCTTGTGAAGGTCGGGGAATAATGTTACCAAACCGCGCAATTTGTTCGGCCTACTGCCATGTCAAAACTAAGACAAATCTTTTTTATTGCTCCCTATCCGCTTAATAAATATAGCATTTGGCAATTGACATCCTGCCAAGTCATGATACAATAGTAGATACTTAGGAAATTCCTGCTCGTATGCTCTATTGTCCATTGTTACCCAAAAGGACAATATATTTCTGACTCCTCGACTTGACGTAACCACTCACCCGGATTCTTTTCTCTTTGGATTGTTCTACCACAAGTACGCAACAGCGCAATAGCGGATAGAGTTGTCTTGATTTTGGCGTAAAGCCGAGCCCATAAAGACCGGAGAGCAAAAAATGTTTGGCCATTTAAGTCTCGGAAAAAAACTTACCCTCGGCTTCCTTGTCATAGCCGTTCTGCTGTTAATCGTCGGCGGCTTTGGTTACAGGAGCCTCGACAGGGTTGCCGACGACAATGCAGCAACACAGCGCACATTCGCCCACGCAGACGCTGCCATGGAAATCAAGCATAACCTCGCGCTCGAGAGGCTCTTCTTTATGGAACTTCTTGCCTCAGAAGATCTGACTGATTTCGAAAGCGTATGGGGAGAGCACGAAGAAGCATCCTCTGCCTTCGTGGCCTATTCAAACGCGCTGCTTAACGGAGCAGAGGTCGAAGGCGAGCGCATCGAGGCCATAAAGAACGAAAAACTAAGGGCCCTGGTATCTAAATCCCTTTCAACATACGCAAATGAAATACTGCCAAGGTTCAAGGAACTCAAACCTGTCATAACCGAACTGCACGAAACCAGGGGAAAAATCGCCTCCCTTGGCGCAAAAGAGGTAGCGGCCGAAAGGGCCCTGGAGGCAAAGCTTGCTACCCTCGTTAAAGAGGCCAATCGAATAGACTCGGAGCTTGACGATAACGGCCGGCACATGGACACAATACTTGCGGAACTCGAACGTGCTCGCAAGGGAGATATTCAAAGCATCTTCGCCTCGGCAGAGACGCATGCCTCATCCTCCAAGACAATCACAATTACATCCATTATAATAGGCTTCGGCGCAGCAATTTTACTTGGCATAATCATGGCAAGACGCATATCAAGGCCCATATACGCCGTGATAAACGAGCTTTCCGGCGGCGCAGACCAGGTGCATGACGCCGCTGCCCAGCTATCTTCGTCAAGCCAGCAGCTCTCTCAAAACGCAAGTGAGCAGGCAAGCACCCTCGAGGAAACGAGCGCATCCATCCAGCAGGTGTTCTCCATGGTCAAACAGAATGCCGAGAACTCCGACCAGGCAAACAAGATGGCATCCGGCGCGAAGATGACGGCAGAGCGCGGCGCAAAAACAGTATTCGAGATGATAGACGGCATGAACCAGATAAACAAGGGAAGCTCCGAGGTTTCGAAAATCATAAAGGTCATAAACGAAATCGCCTTCCAGACAAACCTCCTTGCGCTAAACGCCGCAGTAGAGGCGGCAAGGGCAGGCGAGCACGGCAAGGGCTTTGCCGTTGTAGCCGAAGAGGTAAGGAACCTCGCAAAAAGATCGGCCGAGGCTGCAAAGGAAACCACCTCTCTTATCGAGCAGTCAGTGCTTCTTGCGAGCCAGGGCTCTGCAAAGGCCTCGGAAGCAGGTGGCGTGCTCTCGGGCATAGTGGACACCAATAAAAAGATGGAAGACCTTGTAAGCGAAATCAGTGCGGCAAGCAGAGAGCAAAGCGACGGGCTCGAGCAGGTGACCAAGGCAATCACCCAAATTGACGACGTAACGCAGCAGATATCGGCAGCGAGCGAGGAAAGCGCGGCAAGCGCCGAGGAACTAGCCTCTCAGGCCGACTCGATGAAGGTACTCGTTGAAAAGCTCGGCTCCATCATCGACGGCAGTAGCCGGGCAGGCTCGGCTGTTGCCGGGAATACACGCATCGGCAAAACGGCAGCTCCCGGCAGTAATGCCGTACCAACAAGAAAGATTACGACAGGCAAAAAAACTACGCAGCAAAAGGGCAACGGCCACGCAAAGCCGGCAAAGGCCGTGGTAGCAGCGCCAAGAGAACGCTTTGCAAAGGTTATTCCGCTAAACGATAAAGAAGAGGACGAGTTCAAGGAATTCTAATCCGTGGCAACACGGCAACAACGGTTGGTTCCTACCTGATAAGGGCCTTTAACGCCTCGGCATAAACGTTATAATCCTTTTCCGAAAAAAGCACCATCCTAACAAGCCGCACTTCTTCGTGTTCCTTCAAAAATCCTATTATCGTCTTTAGCGCTATTCTCGAGGCCTGCTCTACCGGATATCCGTAGGCCCCTGTGCTTATCGACGGAAACGCAATGGACACGATTCCCCTCTCCGCCGCTATCTGAAGGCTCGTTCTGTACGCGCCCTTCAAGTGCTCCCGGTCAACGCCCTTGCCGTCCCTGAAAACAGGGCCAACGGCGTGTATAACGAACCTTGCCTTAAGGTTGCCGCCGCCGGTCATAACGGCGCTCCCCGTGGGGCAGCCGCCGATCCTTCTGCACTCGGCCATTATCTCCGGCCCGCCTGCCATGTGTATGGCGCCGTCGACTCCGCCGCCTCCGGCAAGGGCGCTATTCGCGGCATTCACTATGGCCTCGGTCGTTTCTTTCGTTATATCGCCTGTTACGAGCTGTACCTTCTTTCCTGCTATGCGCGCTTCCATATGAGCTCCCCCGGGTATCTTTTCCCCTTCAAGAAACAGCGCTTACGACATAGTGCGAAGCATTGATGCTCTTTAACGTAACGCTTATGAACCCTGCGGCCATTACCTCGTCGAGCGCAACTGCAGCGTCTATCCTTTCCTCAAAAGGCGGCCCGCGCTCCTCTACCTTTTTTTGCCAGTCCATGAGGACGAATATGCCGCCCTTTTTTAGCATGCGCCTCATTTCCGCAAGAACCGCTACCCTGTCATGAAGCTCGTGGAACACGAAGGCCATGAGCGCGAAATCAACGGAGGCGTCGTTTAACTGAACCGAGCTCTCCTCGTTCCTTACAGCCTTGAGATTGTACGCATGCACGCGCCGCTTAAGCTCCGTCAGCATCTCTTCCTGCGTATCGAGGGCATACACCCTGCCCACACTTCCGACTATATCGACTGCGGGCTTTGTGAAAAAACCAGGGCCGCAGCCCAAATCCGCCATGACCATGCCGGAGCGAAGCCCCGAGTCTATGAGGAACTCGCGCGGCGTAAACGGCGCAATACGGTCTTCCCTTAAAAGCCGCTCTATGCCTGCGGGGTCGAATTTATGCGGCACTTTCCGTTTTCCACCTGTATTTTTTTATTAAAACCCGCCGCCGCGAATGATAACGGCGAGTATTACTATTATGATAGCAAGGATGAGGTTACCTCTGCCAAAGAGCATTGCGTAGAAGGAATACTTTCTGTTGGTCCTTGCTCCGGGCCCTAGCCAGAAGTCGTGTAAAAGGCTCGATAGCACAATCAGTATTACGAACACTATCTTGGTCATCACGGCCTTCCCAAGCGCGGACGCATGGAAGGAAGCGTCAAGGAGCATGGACGGCGTAACGCCGATATAATACAGAACCACCGGCCCTGTTATAAGGAGCATTATTATCGCGACCCAACCCCAGAACCTGAACTTCGCTCCTACGACCTGGTATATCTCGCTCTTCTTTGCCGGCTCAAGCGTCCTTAGAAAAGGCGCTATGACGAGCGTTAGAAAAAGCATGCCGCCGACCCAGAAAAGAGCGGCAACGATATGAAGGAAAAGAAAAAGTTTAAACAAGTTTCATGCCCTCCATTGTATTGGATTAAATGAGCTACTGCTCACAAGCAAACAATATACTTTGCGCGGCAAAAAAATTCAACCCCTACGTGGCGGCCTACTTCTTTAGCTCCCTGCCAAGCCTTCGCTCGAGTGTCTTTACCTTCTCGACAATCCTGTCCATGGGCTTACCTGGCCTGTCGTCTATCTTTATCCCGGTAATGATGCGCGGAGCCTTCGAAGCAACGTGGTCATGGCACTTGCGTATAAGCGCCATCACATCCTCCCAGTTACCTTCAACGACCGTGCCCATGGGATTTACGCGGTAAGGAAGTCCGCTCTCGTCTATTATCTTCATTATCTCGGAAACAGCATCCCCGAGGCTCTCGCCAGTGCCTACGGGCATTACCGTGAACTCTACAAGCATAAGAACCTCCTCTTTATACTCAATTCCAGACGCCTTCTATCAAGGCGCCGCACTTATGGCACTTGCCGTCCTTCAAATTATTGGCGAGCACGCTATAGCCGCGTCTCTCGATAATAAGCGCCTTGCATGACGGGCAAAATGTTGATTCGCCTTTTTCTCCGGGGATGTTGCCGGTATAAACGTATTTTAGCCCTTCTTCGTACCCTATCTCGAGGGCGCGACGAAGCGTCTCGACCGGTGTTGGCGGGACGTCCATCATCCGGTACGAGGGATAGAACGCGCTCACGTGCCAGGGCATGGACTCATCGACCGAGACAATCCACTTGGCAATGCTTCTTAGCTCGTCTTCGGAGTCATTCTTACCCGGAATAACAAGTGTCGTAAGCTCGACCCATATGCCAAGAGAACGCATGGTTACAACACTATCGAGCACGGGCTTTAGCCTTGCGCCGCATATCTTTTTATAAAAATCCTCGGTAAAGGCCTTTATATCAACGTTCGCCGCGTCGAGCCAGTCCTTTGCGTCCTCGAGACAGGCCTTCGACATGAAGCCGTTTGTGACGAATATGTTCTTAAATCCCTTTTTCTTCGCAATAAGTGCTGCATCGCGCGCGAACTCGTAAAATATCGTAGGCTCGGTGTATGTGTAAGATATGCTCGCCGCGTTCTCCGAGGCGGCCGTTGCAACAACTTCCTCGGGCCCGGTGTCGGCCCCGAGTATTATCTTTTTCTCCTTTGGCATCTGCGAGATATCGGAATTCTGACAGTGCATGCACCTGAAATTGCACCCGGCTGTTGCTATGGAATAAGAACGCGTTCCAGGAAGAAAATGAAAGAGCGGCTTTTTCTCTATGGGATCGGTATGCTCGGCAATGAGCTTACCATAGTTAAGGGCATAGAGCTTTCCGCCGACATTGCCTCTAACCCCGCATATGCCGCGCTTATTGTCGGCGATCTTGCAGTTATGCGAGCAGAGCAGGCACTCGACCCTGCCTCCTTCGAGTGAGCGGTAAAGGCTTGCCTCCCTCATCTGCCCCATCCCGAAAGATTACCTTTCCCTTGTCCAGTACACGCGCGCTATCTTTGTATCCGAGCTCCACTTGTACTCGATTTCACCGCTAAAGGCCTTCGTAACCATCTGCCCGATGCGCTGCGCAAGCTTTTCGGTAGTAGTGGTTATCGTTATTGAGCCCTTTTTGACCCTGGTCTCGATTATGCGCTCAAGAGGATTGGTATACATGGCCCTGGCTTCCTTGTTCTTCACGAGCCCTAGGAGCTCATTACGGTGGCCGTCGACAAAACCGCCGCTAAGTGTTACGTATCCGGCCGCGAAGTTATCGCGTATCTTCCTGCAAGCAGGGCACACAACCTTCTTGTACCGTGCCTTCTTCTCCATATCCTTAAGGCTCGCAAGACGCCACCTCTTTCCGGTATAGAGCGCCGAGCACACCGTGCACATGGCGTCCACATCGCCAAGCTTCGCGATATACGGATCCTTTGCCGTGTCTATGGCCTTTTTCCTGGTACTCTTTGAAAAATTCCTGCTAACACTCATAACCCCTCCCTCGGTATTATTACCCCCTAAGTGTCTTCGTAAGCCAATCCCCTGCCACAGGGCAAACGGTTTTAGCCCTGTCTGCTTTCAATATCCTTACATAACAGCTTATGTCCCGGACACGGCACGAAAAAAAGCAGGGCTTCCCTCGAAGTGAATATACCGAAAACTCGGCCGGGCCCTATTACCGGCCCGGTGAACAAGCGCTTATTTCTCCGTACCACACGCCTTTGGAAAGACCCTTTCAAAAACAGCACGGCAAACTTTCCAACGGAAAGCGCCGTTACCGCGCACGGCCATTGACTACAAAACGATTAGTTACCTGCCTGTAGGTGCATGTCCTCGCCGCAGCACACGAGCGTGCCGCCGCCTGCGTACGTTACCTCGACCTCGTTGCCGCATTTCTTGCAAACATATTTTTCGCCTTTTTTCTTGACCGCCATGATGTTTGGCTCCTTTGGATGATTTTTCTGAACCTGACTACTTCTTTACGGAAAGTTTTGCTGCTATTTCAGCTATGTATCTGCCCTGAAACCTTGCGCCGTCGAGTTCGTTCTTCGACGGCTTTCTCGAACCGTCGCCCCCTGCTATAGTGGATGCCCCGTAAGGCGAACACCCTGTAATCTCATCGGTGCGCATCTGGCCCTGAAAGGCGTAAGGAAGACCTGCTATTACCATGCCATGGTGAAGAAGGTTCGTGTGGAATGTGAGGATTGTAGATTCCTGGCCTCCGTGCTGGGTTGCCGAGCTTGTGAACACGCCGCCGACCTTTCCGACCAGCGCGCCCTTTTGCCAGAGCTGGCCCGTTGCATCGAGGAACTGGCGCATCTGAGCGCACATGTTGCCAAAGCGCGTGGGAGTGCCGAATATAACGGCGTCCGCGGCCCCGAGCTCTTCTACGGTACAGATTGGAATATCGGCAAGGGCCTTCTGCGCCTCAACCGCGCCCATCATTTCGAGCACTCCCTGCGGAAGTGTCTCGGGGACGCGCCTTAAAACCGCCTCCGCGCCCTTTACCTCCCTAACGCCTTCCAAAACCGCCTTTGCCATCTCGTATACATGGCCGTACATCGAATAAAAAACAATAAGCACCTTCATTTGCGCCTCCTTTTGCAAAACAGGTTCATGCCCATCAATCAAAAGTATAGCCCGCAAACGAAATAATGCAACGCTGCCGGATAAATAAGCACAAGCTACTCGGGCACGACCCTTACGGCCTTGAGGTAAACCTGTATCCTGCCAAGCGCATCGATAACGGCCTTGCCGTTCGCGGCATCGGCTTCTTTTTTAAGCTGCGCCGTGAACTCTTTTAAGGTAAGAAAACCCTCGCGCCCCAGGATAAAGCCGTGCCACATTTCCAGAAGCCCGGCAGCCCCGGCAACGCTATCGTCCTTTGGCAAAGCCAAAAGCCCGTTGACCTTCTCCAGCATGGATGCAAGGAACCGCTTTGCCTCTTCAATATCGCTTTTTTTAACCTTCAAAACGAACTCAGCGGCCCCCACGGCATCGCTTTCTTCAAGACATGCCTGCATCGCCGTAAGAAGCTCCTGCTTCTTGACAGGCTTTGTCACATGCCGCGTTGCGCCCGCATCGAGGCTCATCTGCTCGTGCTCCTTCAAAGCATGCGCCGAGAGAGTAATGATTGGAACCGGACGAAGCCCCTTTTCCTTCTCATGCTCGCGTATCCTTGACGTTGCCTCGTAACCACTTATGCCAGGCATCTGTATATCCATTATGACGATATCGTAGTTGCCCTCCTTGAACTCAAGAACCCCGGAAAGCCCGTCCCCAACGGCACGTACTTCGTAAGGGCCTTCGTTAAGGAAAAACTTTACCATCTCGCGTATATGCCCGGAATCCTCGACAAGAAGAACCTTGTATGTTCTGTTTGCCGCAGCCTTCCTGACCGGCGCCTGCCTGACTTCCGTTACAACTTCCCTCTGCGCGCCCTTTTGCAGATCAAAGGGGACGATAAAATTAAACACCGTGCCCTTGCCTTCCTCGCTCTCGAACCATATGCGCCCGCCCATCAACTCGACAAGCCGCCTGGATATGGCGAGCCCGAGCCCCGTGCCCTGACGCATGCCGCCGCGCATCTGGTCGGAGCTCACAAACGGCGAAAATATGAACGCCTTCTTATCCTCGGGTATGCCGATGCCGGTATCTTCGACCTTAAAGAGCAGCGATGTTTCCTTGTCGCTGTGAATCACGCTAGTATCTAGCGACACGCTAAGCCCAACCCTGCCGCCGCCCTCCGTGCATCTTATGGCATTGGCTATGAGGTTCATAAGCACCTCTCTTAGCCTTAGTCCGGCGCCCACGAGCGCCCTTGGCACTTCCTTGTCTATCGAATATGTAAATGCCACTCCCTTTTCAGCGGTCTTTAAGGTCATCATCTCTACGATTGTATCGACAAGCTCGCTAAGATTGAACGGCGAGACATACATCTCCACGTGCCCGCTCTCGACGCGCGAGAAATCCAGTATTTCGTTCACGATATTTATAAGCGTATCGCCTGCGGTCTTTAACATAGTGACCTTTCGCTGCTGCTCTGCATCGAGCTTAGATTCTCCAAGAAGCTCGGCAATACCTGTGATAACGGTTAAAGGAGTCCTTATCTCGTGGCTCATGGCCGCAAGGAACGCGCTCTTTGCCTTGTTGGCGCTATCGGCTATTACCTTTGCCTTTTTAAGTTCTTCCTCCGCCTTTTTAATGCCTGTTATGTCCTCATAGGTGCCGAGAACTCCGATAATCTCCCCTGACGGACCGCGAAGCGGCGTCTTACTAGTCCTTATCCATAGTTTCTCGCCCTTTGGCCCTGTCTGCGGCTCCTCGTAGTTGAGCTTGGGCTCGCCAAGCGCCATGATGCGCCTGTCGTCGGCACGGTAGAGCTCTGCCTCGTTTTTCCAGCCCATCTGAAAATCGTCCTTGCCTGTAAGCGCATCGGGCTCGTTCATGCCCGAGTCGCGCGCAAAGGCCGCGTTACAGCCAATGTACTTGAGATTCTTATCCTTCCAGAAAACGCGCGCCGGAATTGCGTCGAGCACGGTCTTTAGCATGTTTCTCACGGCAACGGCCTCTTCCTCTGCCCGTTTAATCCCCGTGATGTCTATAAGGAAGCCACGCAGGCCCGTTACCTCGTTATTCTTTCTTACGATATTGGCTATGTCGCGTATCCAGATGACCTTTCTGTCTTTCCTCACAACGCGGTACTCGAACTGATGGTCTATTCCCTTGGACGTCTGCAGCTGGCAGAACTCAACGGCCTTTTTTCTGTCGTCCGGATGAATCATCGCTGCCCAGGACTCGAAGTTCTTCCATTCGCTTGGGCTGTAACCGGTTATCGCGCTGGCCTGCGGACTTACGTACGTGAAGTTAAGTGTTTTAAGGTCCACCTCCCAGACGATGCAGTTGGTTGTTTCGACAAGACTTCTAAAGAGCTCTTCTCTATCGGCATATTCCTTTTCGTCCCTGACGTGCTGCGTTATGTCTGTCATGCAGCCGATAAGGCCTGCGGCCTTGCCGTCCTCGCCGTAAAAAACGCCTTTATTGAAGATAACGTCGCGCTTCATGCCGTCGGCGTGCTTTACATTGAACTCGTAACGCTGTATGCCGCCATTTTCAAAGAGCTCGTCATCCATGGCCTTGTACTTATCGCCAAGCTCCTTTGGCGCGACGTCGTAGACTGTCTTGCCTATGAGCGTTTCCCTCTTTATACCTACAAAATCGAAGAAAGCCTTATTGCCGCCGATATACACGCCGTTTGTGTCCTTGTAGAATATCGGGGCCGGAATGGTGTTGATGAGGCATTTAAGGAAGTCCTCACCCTGCTTGAGCTTCTTTTCATTTGCGCGGTACTCGGTCATGTCCACCATTGCGCCGACGATTCCCGCGACCTTGCCGTCCATGCCGTAGTACACGGACTTACTGAACATTACGCTTCTTAGCGTCCCGTCCTTTGCAAGCACCTTTGCTTCATAGGTCTGGGGCTTTAACTTCTTTAGTATCTCTGCGTCCGATTCCTCGTGCGCCTTGGCGAACTCCGTTGGCGCAAGGTCTCCCACCTTCTTGCCGATAAACTTTTCTTTTGACATGCCAAGGACTTCCTCCATGGCCTTGTTGCAGCCAAGGTACACGCCCTCGGTGTTCTTGTAATATATGGGAATTGGAATGGTGTCCAAAAGAGCTGGGAAGAAAAAGCTCTTTTTCGAGAACGATGCCTTTACAGGTTTCTTCTTAAGACGCCTCTTTACAGCAAGACGCACGACATTGGATATGGCTTTTTTATCTTCCGACTTCTTTTTTGTATTGCTCTCGTCGCTCATAGATGCCGCCCCCGGGATAATGCCAGTAAAATACGCCCGCCTCTGCTCCTAAAGAAAAAAACCTTAAATAAAAATGCGAAGTTATAAATATACCATAGCTGTGCTTGGTTTTCAAGTTATGCCTGCAAAAGCACGCCCACAAAATATTCAATAAAAACGCCGCCTTAGCCAAAATTGCCAAGGCGGCATTGGAAATTATCCACACATTTCAAACAAATTACAAAAGCTTTTTCACTTCACTGACTGCCCTGGCGTAATCAGGATGATCGGTTGCCTCCTTCACGACCTCCGCATACCGGACAATATCATCCTTATCTATTATGAACACAGCCCTTGCAAGAAGCCTGAACTCCCTTATAAGCACGCCGTATGCCTTTCCAAATGACGCCTCGCGATGGTCGGAGAGAGTGGTTACCCTGTCTATTCCAGCGCTAGAGCAGAACCGCTTTTGCGCAAACGGCAGATCCATGCTCATATTGATGACTGCGACGGACTCGGGAAACGCCTTTGCCTCTTCGTTGAACCTTCTGGCCTGCGCATCGCACACAGGGGTATCGAGCGAAGGCGTAACGCTAATCACCTTTACCTTGCCGCTAAAGTCCTTGAGCGTTACTTCCTTTAACGCCGCATCCACAACGCCAAACTCCGGGGCCTTGCTCCCGGGCTTAAGCTCAACGCCAACGAGCGTCATCGCATTGCCTTTAAACGTAATAGCGCCTTTTCTATCCATGCTCTCCTCCGAAAACGGTTTTTAAAGCATATTAAACTATAGCATGGGTTTTGAAGGTGTCAACTGCCAGGGATAGGGCTGGACTGTAACAGGGGTATGGTGGTTATAAAGAAACCGTCGATTTTTGCGTGATACTTCGTCAGCGACAGTTTGGGAAGGGGCGAAAAAAGTTCGCGCTCTCACTTTGCCAACTTAATATTTGAAAATCATGCCTTCTTACACTTTAAACAGATTTTCAACACTAAATATTTTACTCAACAAAACCATCTCAAGACGCTATACGGGACAATGCACTAATAATAATCTTATAATTAGCCGAGTTGTCACAGTACATATACAACATTTTCCTTTTTTCTTTAGCTACTTCCTGTAATGATCTTGAAAAAAGCTTATCATCCTCAACAAACTCTTTTGTCTTTGGCAAATAGAATTGTGCTTCTCTTGAGTAGGCCAGTGGATACGATAATTTCGGAGCTCTCATGAAAATTAGAAAATCGTTTGCGGTCAACTTGCCTCCACTCAATTCGATAACTTTCTTTTCAATATTGTCTTCTGGCACTTCCACAGCCATAGACTCAATTATCTTCCAAATAGCTGCAATGTGATTCTGCGCAGCAAGAAACTTGTCGAACTCTATATCTGTTTTCCAGAGAGGCTTAAAATGTTGTCTATCGAAAAGTTTTTTTCTGTAAAACTCACACACAGCATCATGAGCACAATAATATTTCAAAAGTTTCCAAATATCTATATCGTCTATCAACTCTACTTCCTCAACATACTTTATTCCTGTTTTTATTTTACCTGTAATCGCATCGTAAGAGAAAAGTTTGACAAAATTCTTGTTATCATTTTTAATTTTTCTCAAATACCTTCTGGCAATCTCAAAACAATACTGCACTTTATGATGATTATACACCCACCTGACAAGGTAGTTCCTGTTTTCAACCACTTTTTCCGCAACACTAAAACCAGACTTCTCGATCACATAAATATATGTACCATCCTTATTAATTATATTGAATGAGCCGACTATCCTTGCTATATCTAACACCATAGTAACAATACCTGCCGAATTAGAATCTCGCATTATATAATCGATTTTATCTGAATCATAGGCTCCAGATAATATATTAATCAGGGCATTCTTAAAACTCTTATCCACACCCTGAGTACAATCAACACCTGTAATCATCCTACAAAACAGATCCTTATCAACTTTATACTTTTTTATCTGTGGCTTAAATTTACGCAATGCGACAAGACAGCTCATAACTTCATGGCTAGCTGGTTTTTTATCGCATTTACTTAAATCAACCCCTTCGCCTTTCAACTCCTCCAACAACTTCGCACTATCTGGATAAAATTGTTCCCCCAAATGAGAAAGCGGCGCATGCCCTATATCATGCAACAAGCACGCCAACTCAACGGTTGGACGATACTTTTTTGCCAACATAGCAATTTTCTCATTAGCATCATTTTTTTTAATGATACTATCGATTATCCGCCTGCCTAGATAATAAACACCTATAGAATGTTCAAAACGCGAATGTGTTGCGGAGGGATAAAGAACATCGATGATAGTTTGCTTGATATTTCTTAAACGTTGAAACTGCGGCGTATCTATGAAGTCAGTAAAAATTTTGTCGTCTATTTCGACATATCCATGAACTGCATCTAAAATAAGTTTCATGTGGGTTTGTATTTATTATTTGTTGTACCCCTTGAACTCTTGATATGCCTTGTCAATTATCCCAGGTAGTTTTTTCTTTATATCATCATCTATACCATAGTTTACTATATTATTTAAATAGTTCTCATCTATACTTTTGTCCAATTCTATCGTCTTCTTGCCATAATCGATACACAATAAAATTGGTTTAAAATTAATAACTTCGTCTAGACTATAGTGATCACTAACTATAGTAACATTTTTAAGGCTCCCGCTCACAGCCGCAGAGGCAGTACTAGTATACTTCCAGAATTCACTATCGATCTTAATTGGCCCTTTGGCTACATGCAAACAATTAACTACAAATCTCCACGGCGTTAACTCTCTACTCATAGAAGCCCCCTACCATAATTTACTTCGAACATGTTAATTAAATATATTATACTTCGTAGCAATAAGTCAAGTCGCACAAATAGAAATAGCTAAAACACAACCGAACTTAAACATCACTAAGACAATCGAAAACCACCTAAAATATTCTCCCTATCAAAAACCCGCAAGTTGGCCGTCAGGCGAGGCGCGTGGAATTTTTGGCCGCAGGCGTATCCCGTTCGATACGTCGAGGACCAAAAATTCCACGCAACGAAGCATCACGGCCAAATCGCGGGTTTATGGCGTAAATATTTGACTTACCGCCCCTGTTCCTGTATAATCTTTGGCTTCGACACAAAGCACGGCCCGAAAACACCTATGGCCGCGCAATGCAAGGGGGTGAACGGATTTGTCAGAGGTCAAGGTATTCGACGATCAGCTCGAGAAGGCTCTCAAAATTCTCAAGAGAAAGCTCGCGCAGGATGGGACCTTCAAGGAAGTAAAGAAGAGAAGGTTCTACGAAAAGCCGAGCGTTAAGAAGAAGCGTAAACGCGCAGAGGCTGCAAAGCGCAGGGCAAAGGCCATGAGAAAAGGGCCGCGTCCTGGCGGAGACAGGAAAGAAGGCCGCGGACCAGGCGGGCCTGGTGGCCCGGGAGGGTTTGGCGGACCAAGAACAGGGGCGCCGTCCTCAACAGGACCGAAGTCGTAATAGCACGAAAAGCAAAAGGAGGGTCTTTGAGACCCTCCTTTTTTTATTTTTACGACCGTGGCATCAAGTCCAAAAGAAGCAGCAGAAATAAGCCGCCGCTCTAAACCCCTCCCTACAACCTCTCCTTCACAATGCCTTCGACAACGGCCGGGTCGGCAAGTGTTGAGATATCGCCCAAGTCCTCGGTCTCTCCCTTTGCTACCTTCCTGAGGATGCGGCGCATTATCTTTCCGCTACGAGTCTTTGGAAGCCCGGCAACGAACTGAAGCTTATCGGGCCTCGCAATCGGGCTTATCTCGACCTTCACGTGGTCAAGGAGCTCGGCCCTAAGTTTATCCGAGTTCTCGATACCTTCCTTAAGTAGCACGTACGCGTAGAGCGCCTCGCCCTTTACCTCATGCGGATACCCAACAACAGCTGCCTCTGCAACGGCCTTATGCGCAACAAGCGCGCTCTCTATCTCTGCGGTGCCGAGCCTGTGGCCAGAGACATTCACAACATCGTCTATTCTGCCCATGACCCAGTAATCGCCATCCCTGTCAACGCGCGCTCCGTCGCCGCTAAGGTAGTATCCGGGGAAGCGGCTAAAATAGACTTCCTTCATACGCTTATTCGTCTTGTCGCCGTAAGTGCCTCTTAACATTCCGGGCCAAGGTTTTTCGATTACAAGATAGCCGCCCTCGTTAGGCTTTGCCTCTTTACCCTGCTCATCGAGGATTTTCGGCACTATGCCAAAAAACGGCTTTGTAGCGCTCCCGGGCTTAAGCCCCATTGCGCCGGGAAGCGGGGAGATAAGTATGCCGCCGGTCTCTGTCTGCCACCACGTATCGACTATCGGCAGCTTTCCCTTTCCAACTATCTTATGATACCAGAGCCATGCCTCCGGGTTTATGGGCTCTCCAACACTTCCAAGCAGCCTTAGGCTGGATGTATCGCGCTTATTTACCCACTCGGCACCAAAACGCATAAGCGCCCTTATGGCAGTCGGCGCGGTGTATATGGTATTTACGCGGTGCTTCTCGACAATCTCCCAGAACCTGTCCGGGTTCGGGTACGTGGGTATGCCCTCGAACATGAGAGACGTTGCGCCGCAAGCAAGCGGGCCGTAGACAATGTAGCTGTGCCCGGTTACCCAACCCAAATCCGCAGTACAGAAGTAGACGTCTTCGTCGCGGTAGTCGAATATGTACTTGAATGTCATTGCAGAGAAGAGAAGATACCCGGCTGTTGTGTGAAGCACTCCCTTCGGCTTTCCTGTGGAGCCCGAGGTATAAAGAATAAAGAGCGGGTCTTCGGAGTCCATGGACACCGGAGAAACACCGCCCTTGCTTTTTGCCATATCATCGTGCCACCACGTATCGCGCTTCTCTGTCATGGGTGTTTTGCCATCTGTTCTCTTGAAGACGATGACGCTTTTAACGAACGGGCATTCTTCGAGCGCCTTATCAACGTTGGTCTTTAGCGAAACGGCCTTGCCGCCTCTGACACCTTCGTTTGCTGTCACAACAGTATCGGAGCGGCAGTCTATTATCCTGTCCCTTAAGGACGTCGGGCTAAAGCCCCCAAACACTACGCTGTGTATTGCGCCTATCCTTGCGCACGCAAGCATGGCAATAGCAAGCTCCGGTATCATGGGCATGTAGATTGTGACGCGAGAGCCCTTTTTTACGCCCTTGTCAAGAAGCACACGGGCGAAACGGTCTACTTCGGTAAGGAGCTGCTGGTAGGTGTAGGTCTTTACAGTGCCGTCGTCAGCCTCCCAGATGATTGCTGCGCGGTTCCTAAGCGGCCCTTCTACGTGCCGGTCAAGGCAGTTATAGGAAACGTTTAAGCGTCCGCCAACGAACCATTCTATCTTAGGCTTTTTAAAATCGTACTTGAGAACACTTGTCCATTTCTTGTCCCAGGAGAGGAATTCCTTTGCCGCCTTTGCCCAGAACTTTTCCGGGTTCTTGACGGACTTTTTATACATTTTCTCGTACTGCTTAAGGCTCCCGATATGCGCCTTTTCGGAAAACTCCCTCGAAGGCCTGAGCACCTTTACCCTGCCGCTTAGCACTTCTATTGTCTTATTTTTTTCAACCGGCTGCCTGGCCATACCCCACCCCCATAGGAAAACACCCTTTAAAATACCGCGTTCCTTAACAATACTAAAAAACCGGACAGGGTGTCAAGGCGCATCGCCATCATAAACATTTTCAGCATGCTTGCAAACGGCATGTAACTATGGTAAAAAATAAGGATAAACGGAGTTTACGGATTTTATGAAATTAGGCCTTAATCAGAACATACCCTACCGGGGCGAGACATTTCACATACAGACCGAGGACGGAGGCAGAAACAACCCCGTCATCACAACTCACCTTTTCATAGGCGGAGCAATACTTGCCTCGAGAAAGACCACGTACGAGGACATCCTTAAGAGCGACAAGCTCGATGACGTTGTGAAAGAAATAATGACCGAGCAGCACAAGAAGCTCATGAAGGAGCTCATTAACGGCGCCTTCGACGAGCACCCGGCAATAGCCGGAAAACTTAAACCAAAACCTGCTGCAGCGGCGCCTGCCGCAGCGGCCCCGGCTCCTGCCCCGGCAGCAGCCCCCCCGGCGCAGGCAAAGAGCTCGTCCATAGACGACATCATAATGGACCGCCTATCGCTAAAGGGCAAGGACCAGAAATAAAGCCCTGCCCCGAAGAAACCTCTTCGCCGCACCCCGGCCGCGTGCCGCCGGCACAGGAACTGAAATTACGATTTGCCCTTTATCTCCTTATATGTTAAAAACACCTGTAGTGAGGACGCCTGAAGGCGGCCCTCTACATTTCAAAACAACATGAGCATAACCGCCATAAGAGGCTTTAACGACATACTGCCAAACGAATGCAGCAAATGGGCCAAGATAGAGGCAGAGGCACGGCGCGTATTCGCGCTCCACGGGTTCCTGGAGATACGGCTTCCTATAGTCGAGCGCGCGGAACTGTTTCTAAGAACCATTGGCGAAACAACCGACATCGTCGAAAAGCAGATGTACCTTTTCAAGGATAACGGCGGCGACTCTCTTGCCTTAAGGCCCGAGGGCACTGCCTCGGCCGTAAGGGCATACATCGAACATAAACTCTACGAAAGCCCTGTTACGCGCATCTTTTACTCCGGGCCCATGTTTCGCTACGAAAGGCCGCAAAAAGGACGCTACCGCCAGTTCTACCAGCTCGGCGCCGAGGTGCTTGGGGACGCAGGGCCGTTCTCGGACGCGGAAACAATAGCAATGCTGGCTTCACTGTTCACGAATATCGGCATAAAAGGCGTATCGGTGAACGTCAACTCGCTTGGGTGCGAGGAGTGCAGGCCCTCGTATAAGGCAATGCTCTCGGAGTTTTTATCGGCAAAGACAGGCTCGCTTTGCGACAACTGCAAACGGAGAATGGACAAAAATCCGCTAAGGGCCCTTGACTGCAAGTCAGAGCACTGCATAGAGGCGACAAAGGACACCCCGTCCATACGCGAGCACCTTTGCACAGGCTGCAAAGAGCACTTCTCTGGCGCGCTTAATGCGCTCGATGCCCTCGGCGTATCGTATGAGATAAACCCGCGCATGGTCCGGGGGCTCGACTACTATACGCGAACCACCTTCGAGGTGATAGCAACCGAGGGGCTCGGAAGCCAGAACGCCATAGCTGCCGGCGGCCGCTACGACAACCTGGTAAAAGAACTCGGCGGGCCGCAAACCCCGTGCTTCGGATTTGCCATAGGCATGGAAAGGCTAGCACTTACCATGCCGGAAAAAAGCGACACAGCCCGTACAGCCCACATAATCACCATGGGAGACGGCACGCTAAAGACAGCCATGGAAGCAGCGGCAACCATACGCGGGCACGGCGTACCGGCGACAATCGACGCCTCGTCCGCCTCTTTGAAGAGCAAGATGAAAAAAGCCGACCGCATCGGCTCGAGATTTGTTATAATAATCGGCGAAGACGAGTTGAAAGAAGGCCTCTTCTCGCTAAAGGACATGACGGCCGGCACGCAGGAGCGCGTTACCAGGGAAGCGCTCCTTGAGAAACTTGCAGACAGCGGCAAATGAAAGCCCGCCACACCCTTAACAAAGGAGCTCTACGATGACCATATCGGCAGACAGCAGGATCGAACGCAAAGTTCTGTCCCTCGATTTTGTGTGCTCGCTCCTGGTAAAAAACAAGCTTCTTAGCGAAGAAAACAGAAAAGAGCTGATGATAAAGGGCGAGAGCCAGAGGGCCAGGATGCAAAAGGCCCAGCAGGCCCCTTACTCGCGCCAAAGGCTTCTTTCCTACGCGCCATATGTCACGGCAGCAGAGGTCATAGCATCATTCGAACTCGACATACCGGGATCCCCCGGAAAAATACTTACCGAAGATAAAATTACCGAACTTCTCGCCCCGGAACTCGGGCTTCCTTACATAAAGATAGACCCGCTAAAACTCGACATGGACTTCGTCACCGCGCAGATACCGCGCCCCTTTGCGCAGCGTCATCTCATGATACCGCTTGGCATAAGCAAGGAAGGCGTTCTTATGCTGGCCGTCACCGACCCGAGCGACACCGAGGCTCTGGCCGATCTGCAGCGCATGGGCAAAAAGGAAGTTTCTCTTTCCATTGCCTCCAAGACCGACATAGTGAAGATAGTAAGGGAGTTCTTCGGCTTCAGGAGTTCGGTCATGGCCGCTCAGAAGGAACGCGGCAAGGACGCCGAACTAAACAACCTCGAGCAGTACGTGAAGCTCAAGGGCGCGGCCGAGATAGAAGCAACGGACCAGCACGTCGTAAACGCCGTCGAGTACATACTTCGCTACGCATACGAGCAAAGAGCAAGCGACATACACATCGAGCCAAAGAGAAAGAACTCTCTGGTGCGTCTAAGGATAGACGGCGTACTGCACCAGATACACACCATCCCGAAGATAATACACCCGTCTATAGTGTCCAGGATAAAGATGATGTCGAGAATGGACATCGCGGAGAAGAGAAAACCGCAGGACGGAAGGATAAAGACCGAACACGAAACAAAGGAAGTCGAGCTCAGGGTGTCCACGCTTCCGACGGCATTTGGCGAAAAGGTGGTCATGCGTATATTCGACCCGGAAATAGTGGCCCAGGACATACGCACCCTCGGCTTTACGGCAAACGAATTCTCCATATTCGAATCGTACCTTCAAAAACCGCACGGCATAATACTGGTAACCGGCCCCACGGGAAGCGGAAAAACAACGACTCTCTATTCGGCGCTCAAGTACCTGTCATCCCCCGAGGTAAACATCACGACCATCGAGGACCCGATAGAAATGGTCTTCGAGGACTTCAACCAGATAGGCGTGCAGCCGCTGATAGGCGTGGACTTTGCGTCATCGCTAAGAACGATACTCAGGCAAGACCCGGACATTATCATGGTCGGAGAGATAAGAGACAAGGAAACGGCCACAAACGCCGTGCAGGCCGCGCTCACCGGGCACCTTGTCTTCTCAACGCTCCACACAAACGACGCCCCGAGCTCGCTTACCAGGCTAAACGACCTCGGAGTACAACCGTTTCTTATCTCCGCAACCATCATAGGCATCATGGCCCAGCGCCTTGTCAGAAAAATATGCAAGCACTGCAAACAGGAGCGCATCCTCACCACCGAGGAAATGGCATACCTCAATATGAAGCCGACGACCTACAAGGTCTACTACGGCACAGGGTGTGTCGAATGCCGCGGGACAGGCTATAAAGGAAGATGCGGCATATACGAGATAATGTCGCTAAGCGACCAGATGAAGAGCCACATGGAGCACACAATAGACCTGCCTGCGATAACAAGGATAGCCAAGGCCGATGGAATGAAGACCCTAAGAGAATCGGCCATAAGAAGGATGCTCGAGGGCATAACTACATACGAAGAGATTGTGAGCATCACGAACTAAAGTGAGCCGCTCGGATTTCATGAAGATAAAAGGGGCCGTCTTCGAGCTTTCCGCGGTCGAGCCCTCGACCATGCCAAACGACGGGCTTCCGGAAATTGCGTTTGCGGGAAGAAGCAACGTCGGCAAATCATCGCTCATAAACACGATTCTCGGCAGAAAACGTCTGGCCATAACGAGCTCGACACCCGGAAAGACAAGGACCGTAAACTTCTACCTCGTAAACGAAGCCTTCCGTCTGGTCGACCTTCCGGGGTACGGGTACGCCGAGGTATCCAAGGCGGAGCGCGAATCATGGCGCCGCATGATAGAAATGTATTTTACTGAGCGCGAAACGCTTTCGCTTGTAATATCGATCATCGACATCCGGCGCGACATAGGAGATCTCGAGGAAACACTCTATGCATGGCTGGCAAAGCTCGACATCCCGTTTGCCGTGGTGGTAACGAAGTGCGACAAGCTCTCGAAAAACGCCGCTGCCTCCCGTCTTGCTGCGATAAAACGGGCGTTAAGAGGGACCGAGCCTATAGCCTTTTCCGCAACCACGGGGTTTGGCAAGGACAAGGTGCTTGGATTGATAAAAGAGGCTATCGAAAGGCTGCAGTAGCATAAGATACGGCGAAAAACGGTTCATGTACCGTAAATTCTGCTTGACAAACCGTTTTAGCTGTTTAATTATTCAAAAAGGACATTTTGCGGTCTGGCCGCCCAAAACGCGCCAAAACGCGCAATTACGCCGCAACGCGACATATATTAATGATGAGGCACTTGACAAAAATACCGGCATTGCCGGCAACAATACTGACCGTGATGCTTTCCATTACAATCCTGGCCGGATGCAGAGCGCATACCGGCACGTCCGCCCCCCCCATAAACTCAACGGACGTAAAGATAGCCGAACTTAGAAAATCTCTTGCCGAAGCAAACGCAAGGATAGAAGAACTCAACAATAAGTTCCTTCTTTTAAAAGAAACCATCGATTCGGGTTACGCAAAAAGCTCCCCCGGCACCCACAACAGCGCCACGGAAGACGCCTCCGATGTAACGCCGCCAAAGGGGTTAAAAGTAGTAAAGCTGTCGGAAAACGACATTGCCGGTGACCCTGACAGAAAAAAACCGGGGGCCGCAGCCCCCAAATCACATCCAAAAGAACCGGCTGCCGGGGCAGAGAACCTTTACAACAAGGGCCAGGACCTTTTCATGGCCGGCGACTATGCGGGGGCAAGGAATATATTCAAAAGACTCATAGAAGAAAACCCGAAAAGCAGTTACACCGACAACGCCATCTACTGGACGGCAGAGTCATACTACTCGGAACAAAATTTTAAAATGGCGTACGAAAAATTCCACGATGTTTTCACAATTTATCCGTCCGAAAACAAGGCCCCGGACGCCATGCTCAAGGCCGCGTACTCGTTAAAGGAGCTCGGCGAAATAGACAGGGCCTCGGAAACTCTTAATGAACTGATAAACCGCTACCCGGACACACCGGCAGCGGCAAAGGCAAGAAAGGCCGTAATAAAGTTAACCTACCCTAACTAAAAAGGAAGGACGCCATGAGAAAAATTTTTGTCACAGCCGCAATTGCCTTCTTCATGCTATTGCCGATACTTGCCACAACCCCGTGTAACGCAGCCGATGAGGGTGAGGTCATAACACACACCGTAAAAGCCGGAGATACGCTCTGGGGCATCGCGCACAAGTACTTTAAGGATCCCAAAGGTTGGATGGGCATCTGGAAAAACAACCCTGAGGTAAGAAATCCGCACCTCATACGCCCGGGCGACATTATCAGGCTCTCGGCCAAGAAAATAGAGGTTGAAAGAAACGGCGAGGTAATTGAAGAAATAGTGCCGGAAAAGGCGCCCGAGAAAATCCCTGACGAAGAGATCCCTGAAGAAGCTGAAGAAGAAATCCCGACGCCCGTAACGCGCTACAGCAAGACAACGCCCGTAGAGATACCGACGGAAGCAGCTCCCGAGAAACAACCGTCGCTAAAACTTACAAAGCTCGTTACCGAGGCTATCGCGAGAAGCGGTTTCGTAACGAAATCCAAAATGGTCAACGTGGGAAGAATAGTAAAAAGCAAAGAGGGCGAACTTTATTATTCTCCAGGCTCTATACTGTATGTCGCGTTTATCGATCCCACAGGCATCGAACCCGGCGACCGCTTTACCCTCTACAATCAAGGCAAAAAGGAAATTAAGCACCCGGTAACAAAAAAATCGCTTGGCCATACAGTCGAATTCGTAGGCACCATCGAGGTAACAGAGATACACCCGGAGGTAATAGAGACAAAGGTGGTGGACTCTTACAAAGAAATCACGCGTAACGACCTTATCATGCAATACCAGCCGCCTATAAGTGAAGTGTATTTTAAAGAATCCATCACAACCGTCGAAGGACTCGTCGTAAGCGCCTATGCTGACGAATTAATGGCTGCGGATAACCGCATTATTTACATAGACAAAGGCATAAACGACGGCATAGAAGAAGGTACGATGCTCACTGCGCTAAAGCCGGCTACGGTCGTGGCCGACCCCTATGACAAAACAAAAAAACGCAAACTGCCCAAGAAAGAAGTGGGCCGCATAGTAGTCATCAGGGCAGGCGACAATGTCTCCACCGCCCTTGTTATACACAGTTCCGAGTCAATAGTGCGGGGTGACCTGGTGTCAACGGTCCTGCCAAAAGAAGAACCTGAGGAAGAAACAACCGAAAACGCGGAAACAGGGGCTGAAGAAGACAACACTGCCAAGTAACGCCTGCGGTTCGGGTATTTTTAACGGCCGCCATAAAAACGGCGCACTAAGCGCCGGCCAAGACAATGGACAGGGGAAGACTAAGATACTGGCTCGCGCTTGGCAGGGTCAAAGGGCTTCTCCGGCGCGAAATAAAGGACGCCCTGGCTACGGTTTTAGATGCCGGGGATTTCTTTTCACCTCGCCAAATTGACAATGCGGCCGCAAACAGGGCGCGCGAGGCAGCCATTGGATTCAAAGACTGGAAAGCGGTCGACAAAGAACTCGACCTTCTTGAGAAACACGGGGCGCGGATAATCACCTTCAAGGACAGCGATTATCCGGCGCTTTTAAAGGAAATAGATTCGCCGCCGCCGTTTTTGTACGCAAAAGGACGAAGCGCGGGGGCTGATTTCGCGGCAGTTGCGGTCGTTGGCACAAGGACTCCGTCGCGCTACGGCCTGGCAGCGTCAGAAACGATAGCAAGAGACCTCGCTTCATCCGGCGTTACGGTCGTAAGCGGGCTTGCAAGGGGATGCGACACGGCTGCGCACAAGGGTTCTCTCGCGGCAAACGGATACACCATTGCCGTGCTTGGCACCGGGATAGACATTGTATACCCGAGGGAGAATAAGGCCCTCTTTGATGAAATAGCGGAAGACGGGCTCATAGTGACCGAGTACTCGTTCTCAACGCCGCCGCAGCCCGGGAACTTTCCGGCGCGTAACAGGATAATAAGCGGCATCTCTCTTGGGGTCATAGTATGCGAGGCGCCGCTTAAAAGCGGCGCGATGATGACGGCAAAGCTCGCGCTCGAGTCCGGAAGAGAAGTATTCGCGGTTCCTGGCAACGCGACCTCGGATAAGAGCTCTGGCTCGAATAAGCTTATAAAGGACGGCGCCTACCTTGCCGAGAACGCAAGGGACGTGCTCGAAGTGCTCTTTCCGGGAAAAAGCTTCGCCGCACAGACAGGCGGCGCAAAACACGCAACGTCGACGGAAAGCGCGGATGAGAGAAAACTTCTCAAAGCGCTCGAAGACGAAGCGCTGCACATAGACGCCATAGCGGAGCTGGCCGGACTAAGCGCGCAAAAAGCCTCGGCGCTGCTTCTTGAGATGGAGCTTAAGGGGCTCGTTGAAAAACTCCCTGGCATGCGCTTTGCCAGAAAAATACAAAGGTAAACGGAAAGATACTTGTAAATGGGAAAATCACTCGTAATCGTAGAATCGCCGGCAAAGGCAAAGACCATAAATAAATACCTTGGCAAGGGCTTTACCGTCATGGCCTCCGTAGGCCACATAAAGGACCTTCCAAAAAGCAAGCTCGGCGTTGACATAGAAAACGACTTCGCGCCCCAGTACGAGACCATCAAGGGCAAGGCAACCATTATCTCCGACTTAAAAAAGGCAGGCAAAGAAGCAGACGCCATATACATCGGCCCTGACCCCGATAGAGAGGGCGAGGCGATTGCCTGGCACATCAGAGAGGCCCTTGACGGCAAGGGCAAGGCAAAAAAGCCCGTCTACAGGGTGCTCTTTAACGAGATAACCGAAAAGGCCATAAAAGAGGCCATTAAGAACCCCGGCGACATAGACATGAAGAAGGTCGACGCGCAGCAGGCCAGGCGAATCCTCGACCGCCTCGTCGGCTACCAGGTAAGCCCCATACTCTGGGACAAGGTACGCCGCGGGCTAAGCGCCGGAAGGGTGCAATCCGTTGCAGTGCGCCTTATCTGCGAAAGAGAAAGAGAGATACAGGCATTCAAGGCAATCGAGTACTGGAGCATCACGGCCGAGTTCGACAAGTTCGTCGCGAAGCTCGTCAAAAAAGACTCTAAACCCATAACCATCTCGACCGAGGCCGAGGCAACGGCCGTCCTTACCGACCTAAAAGGCGCGAAGTTCGCTGTCGCCGACATAGAGAAAAAGGAAAGAAAAAAGAACCCGCTTGCGCCGTTTATCACGAGCCGTATGCAGCAGGAAGCGGCAAGAAAACTCGGATACACGGCAAAGAAAACGATGATGCTCGCCCAGCAGCTCTACGAAGGCATCGAGCTTGGCGAGGAAGGCCCCGTGGGCCTCATAACCTACATGAGAACCGACTCGCCGCGCGTTTCGAGCGAAGCGATAGCTGCGGTAAGAGAGCACATACAGGCGAAGTACGGCAAGGATTTTCTCCCGGAAAAGCCAAACGAGTATAAAGGCAAAAAATCCGCGCAGGACGCGCACGAGGCCATCCGCCCCACAAGCCTCAATTACACCCCGGAGAAAGTAAAGACATTCCTCTCCAGAGACCAGCAGCGCCTCTACGACCTCATCTGGAAGCGTTTTGTCGCTTCTCAGATGACACCGGCAGTGCTCGACCAGACAAAGGCCGAGATCACGGCAAAGAACTACCTCTTCCAGGCAAACGGCGTGACCGTAAAGTTCGCGGGCTTTACTGCCGTGTACGAGGAAGGCAAAGACGATGTTGCCGAAGGAGAAGGCGACGAAGACGAGAAGAAGCTGCCGCCGCTAAAGGCCGGCCAGGAGCTCGCTGCCAATGCCGTCACTCCCAAGCAGCACTTTACACAACCGCCGCCGAGGTTCACGGAGGCGACCCTTGTAAAGGAACTCGAGGAAAAAGGCATCGGACGTCCCTCTACATACGCATCCATCATCTCGACGATAGTGGACAGAGAGTACGTGGCAAAGGACCAGAAGCGGCTCTCCCCGACCGAGCTCGGTTTCACCATAACCGATCTGCTTGTCGAGAGTTTCCCGAAAATACTCAATGTCGAGTTCACGGCCCTCATGGAGAACGAACTTGACCAGGTGGAGGACGGCGCAATCGAGTGGCTTCGCGTAATGCGCGACTTCTACGAACCCTTTAAGGAAAGCCTCGATAAGGCAAAGGAAGGCATGAAGAACCTGAAGGCCGAAGAAACACCCACTGACCTTAAATGCCCAAAATGCGGGAACTCCATGGTCATCAAATGGGGGCGCAGGGGGAAATTCCTCGCGTGCTCAGGCTACCCCGAGTGCAAAAGTACCAGCGATTTCCGCGTTGACGAAGACGGCAAGGTGCACCCGGTCGAGAGAAAAGACACTACCGACGAAAAATGCCCCAAATGCGGCAACCCCATGGCGGTCAAGTCCGGCCGCTTCGGCAAGTTCCTCGCCTGCACGGCATACCCCGAATGCAAGAGCACGATGCCCTACTCAACCGGAGTTCCGTGCCCCGAGGAAGGCTGCACGGGAAAGGTAATCGAGAGAAGAACGAAAAAAGGCCGCGTGTTCTACGGCTGCTCGAGATATCCGGACTGCAAATACGCGTCCTGGGTGGAGCCCAAAAAAGAATAGCCTTTGACAAAATCGCGTTTTGAGTTACAATAATAAGGCTTACCGGAGCGACACATGATAACCAAAACACCTAAAAACATACTCCTTGCAGACGATTCCATATTCTTTCGCACAAAGCTTAGCACGATACTTCTAGAGGCCGGGCACAAGGTGCGCGTATCGGCAAACGGCAAGGAAGTCATAAAGGAAATACAGGCCGACCCCACCGGGCTCGACCTCCTTATCCTCGACCTCCACATGCCAGAGCTCGACGGCTTTGGCGTGCTCGACTGGATAGAGGCCAATAACTTTGTCGGCAAGTTCAACATCCTCGTCATAACCGCGGCATACGAACTTACGAGCATCGTAGACAGGCTAAAGCGCGCCGGGGTGCTCGGCGTCATGACAAAGGCCTACACCGCAGAGCAGGTGGTATACCGGGTAAACAGGCTTCTCTTCAACGAAAAAACTCACGGCCAGAAAAGCGACCGCGCCCCTGTCTCCATACCCGTGGACTTCTCTATCTCGGACAAAAAGTATTCCGGGCTTCTCCTTAACATCAGCCCCACAGGGCTCTTCCTTCATACGATAATGGATCTCGCGCCAAAGACAGGGCTTACCCTTGTCTTCTCGCTCTACGGATACGACCGTGTGTTCAACTTAAAGGCCGAGGTCGTGTGGTCAACGCCTTCGAGCGGCCCTGGAAAGCTCTTTACCGGAGTCGGCGTAAAGTTTTCCTCCATCACCAATGAAGAAAAAGCCGTCATCTCCGAGTTCGTGGCAAGAGAGCAGCAGGTGCTCATCGCCTTCGAAGAACAATCCTAAGCCTTATCCTTTGAAAACACGATGGCAACGAGCGTTAGAACAACGCCGCTTGTTATGGCCGTGTCCGCGATGTTAAAAGCGGGCCAATGGTATCCTTTTACGTGAAAGTCGAGGAAGTCAACGACACTCGAGAACCTTACCCTGTCGATAAGGTTGCCGACGGCGCCTCCTGCTATGAGGGAAAGAGAAACGTCGGTAAGCTTCGAAACAGACTGCTTTAGCATGTAGGCTATAACGCCAAGGGCAACGATCGAAACAGCCACGAGAAATACGAATGCGGCAATGCCCCCCTCGGCAAACATGCCAAATGCCGCGCCGGGGTTATTGACGTAAACGAGGTTAAAAAAACCTGGAATGACCTCTACTACCTCGCCGCGAAGTATGGACGAGGCCGCGAGGGCCTTGGTAAGCTGGTCTATGACCGCTACAGATAGCGCAACAGCTGCAGGCAGCCGGTATTTTTTTATCCAAGCGCCTTGGCGCATCTTTCGCACACTGTTACATGTTTTGAGTTGGTTCCAACGGTCTGGTTTATATGCCAGCACCGCTCGCACTTAGTGCCAACGGCCTTTGTAACCCTAACCTTCAGGCCAGGTATCTCGTCGGAAGAAAACGCTTCGCCGGATAAATCGCCGACAACATCGAAGGCCGAAACTATAAGCGCGTCCTTGAACAAAGCGCTATTATCTGCCATGAATCTTCCAGGCTCTTCCGGCGCCGATACCTCCACCCTCGCGTCCAGCGGATGCCCTATCACCTTATCCCTTCTTGCAGCCTCGAGGGCCTTGGACACCGCCGCCTTGATGGCAGCAATCCTTTCCCACTTTGCGGCAAGCGCCTCGTCAAGCATAGACTTGTCGATCTTCGGGAATGCCGAAAGGTGCACGCTCGCTTCCTTTTTGCCCGGCATAAAGCCCCACGCCTCATCTGTCGTGAACACGAGAACAGGCGAAAGGAGCCTTAAAAGCGTATCAAGCACCTTATGCATCGTTGTCTGGGCAGCGCGCCTGTCAAGGGACGAAACGCCTGACGTATAAAGGCGGTCCTTCACTATGTCGAGGTAAAACGAGCTCAAGTCCACTGCGCAGAAGTTATGCACGGTGTGGTATATCACATGGAACTCGAAAGATTCGTATGCGCTAAGCACCTTATCCTTCAAGAGCTCGAGCCTGTGAAGAGTGAGCCTGTCCAATTCAAGAAGCTTATCGTATGGCACGGCGTCCTTATCAGGATCAAAGTCCGAGATATTGCCGAGAATAAAGCGCATCGTGTTCCTTATTCTCCTGTACGCCTCGGATAACCTCTTTAGTATTTCCTCGGATATGCGGATATCTTCTCTATAGTCCTCGGCAGCTACCCAGAGCCTTAGAACCTCTGCTCCGTAGGTCTTGATGACCTCCTGGGGCGCAATGACGTTGCCGGTAGACTTGCTCATCTTTTTACCATTACCATCAACCACAAAACCATGCGTCAAAACCGCTTTATAAGGCGCGGCCTTCCTCGTGCCAACGGATGTAAGAAGAGCGGACTGGAACCATCCTCTGTGCTGATCGCTTCCTTCGAGATAAAGCCGTGCCGGAGCGCCGAGGTTTGCCCGCTTCTCAACAACAGCCGAGAAGCTCACGCCCGAATCGAACCACACGTCCAGTATGTCCTCTTCCTTGTCAAACTCAGATGAGCCGCACTTCGGGCACTTCGTGCCTTCGGGGATAAGCTCTTTCACGTCCCTTGCAAACCACACGTCAGCTCCGTTTTTTTCAAAATCAACCGCTAACTTCTCTATAAGTTTCTCGTTAAGAAAACTTTCTCCGCATTTTTTGCAGCTAAGCGCGGGTATAGGCACGCCCCATGCCCTTTGCCTGGAAAGACACCAATCCGGCCTATTGGCAACCATGTTATAGATGCGGTCGCGTCCCCACGAAGGTATCCACTGGACGTCGCTGTCTATGGATTTGAGCGCGGTCTTTCTTAGCCCGGTATCCTCCATGGAAACGAACCACTGCGCCGTTGCCCTAAATATTATCGGGCTCTTGCACCTCCAGCAGTGCGGATACGAGTGCGAAATGTCTTCCTTCTTTAGAAGCGCGTCCTTTGATTTCAAAAGCTCTATGATGCCGTCGTTTGCCTTGAACACGAACGTGCCCTCGAACTCCTTAAAGTCGGATGTGAACTTTCCGCTGTTATCAACAGGCGCGTAGATATCGAGGCCGTACTTGAGTCCTGCCTGATAGTCGTCGTGGCCGTGCCCTGGCGCGATATGCACGCACCCTGTGCCTGCCTCAGTTGTGACAAAGTCGCCGAGTATTACCCTGGATTCTCTTCCAATGAACGGATGTTCACATACGATGCCCTCGAGGTCTTTTCCTTCGAAGGAGAATTTCTCATCTACCGAGTACTCTCCGTCCTTGAGCTCAAACTTTTCAACGCACGCTTTTACAAGGTCAGAGTGAACGATAAGCCCGCCCTCTGCGGTCTTAACAAGCGCGTATTTGCCATCAGGCTGCACGGCAACTGCAAGGTTTGCAGGCAAGGTCCACGGCGTGGTTGTCCAGATGACAAAGAAGGTTCCATCTTTGTCGTTTACGGCAAACTTTCCTTTCGCGTCCTTTACCCGAAACTTTACGAACACAGAAGGCGACTTCTTGTCAGCATACTCTACCTCTGCCTCGGCAAGTGCGGTCTTACAGGACGCGCACCAGTGAACGGGTTTTTTTCCTTTATACACGCATCCGGTCGCGTTCAATCTTCCAAGCTCTCTCAGTATGGTCGCCTGGTAGCCGTAGCTCATCGTGAGGTACGGGTCGTCCCATGCGCCGAGCACTCCGAGCCTCTTGAACTCTTCCTTCTGGATTGAGACGAATTTTTCCGCGTACTCGCGGCAAAGCTTTCTTATCTCCGTCTTTTTTAGCGTGTCCTTGGATTTTCCAAGGTTCTTCTCCACCTGAAGCTCGATTGGGAGACCGTGGCAATCCCAGCCCGGAACATAATCCGTAGAAAAGCCGTTCATGAAGCGCGACTTGACGACTATATCTTTTAAAATCTTATTTAACGCATGGCCGATGTGTATGTTGCCGTTTGCGTACGGCGGGCCGTCGTGGAGAGTATACTTCTCCCGCGCCTCCCCGAGCTTCATGATGCTTGGGTAGAGTCCGTCCTTTTGCCATTTTTCGAGTATTTCGGGCTCCCTCTTTGCGAGGTCTGCCTTCATCTGGAAATCGGTTTTAGGAAGGTTCAATGTGTCTTTATAATCCATCTTTCGGCTGCTCCGGTCGATATCTGCGGCGTCTACGCCGCTCCTTAAAAACGCTATATTAAAACATACTTGGCAGACAAAATGAAATCATTTTATGTTATGGCCACAGTGCCGACACCCTCAAAAAAAACGCCGCAGCCCTGTATGCTTTGGCCGCGGCGGTCTATAGATACGTGTATCAAATCCCTTCTATGCGTCCTCCCGGGCCAGTATATCGTGTAGCGTGTCTATCGATGTAATCCCGTACTCTTTTGTGCCTGAGGGAAGGTTTATAATAACGTCGTCGCCGACACTTTTATTTAAAAGCGCCCTTCCAATAGGAGAACTTACCGAAATCTTACCGTTCTTCGGATCCACCTCTTCGGGAGTAACAAGCTCGTAGACCACGGCATCACCGGTATTTAGGTCCTCGAGTTCGACCTTCGAGCCAAATGCTATGGAATCCTTCGGAATGTCGTCGAGCTTAAGGGAAGAAAGCGAGTTTATGCGGCCGCTAAGGTGCGCAACGCGGGCCTGCAGAAACGACTGCCTCTGCTTTGCAGCCTCGTACTCCGCGTTCTCGCGCAGATCCCCGTGCGCCGCAGCCTTCTGGAGCTCCTTTGGCACTTCCACCCGAAGCTCCCTTTCGGCCTTCTTCAAATCGTCTTTAAGTTTTTCGAGTATCGGCAGCTCTTTCATTTTTATCCTTTAACTCTTCGTAATTTCAGCAACGCTCTCTATATGGTAAGTGCCGGCAAACATGTCTATCACGGTCGCCGAAACGAGTGAGTACCCCTTTTTGGCCAAAAAAGATAAGTCTCTTGCAAAGGTCGCAGGGTTGCAAGAGACGTACACGATCCTCTTGGTTTTTCTCGCAGCCACCGCTGATACGGCCTCGAATGCCCCACCACGCGGCGGATCTAATATTATCACAGAAGGCGATGTTTTATCAAGAAGCTTGCGTAAAAACAGCCCCGAGGCGCTTAATTTAAGAAACTCGGCGTTTTCAATGCGGCCAAAGGATGCGTTATCTATGGCTGCTTTTACGGACGGCCTGCTTGAGTCTATCCCTATGATTTTATTAACTTTTTTGGCAAGCGGCAGGCTCATATTCCCGTTGCCGCAAAACATATCAACTACAGTATCACTGCCATTCAATGCAGCCTTGGTCATAACCTCTTTTATGAGCGCCCTGTTCTGGACGAGGTTAACCTGGCTAAAGGCCCCGGCAGAGGCCCTTAGCTCCAGCCCACCGGCTTCATAGGAAATAACCGTATCGCCTTCGCTAAGGATTTTTTCCTCTTTAGCGCCGCGCTTTTGCGGGCCGCGAAGCATGACCTCGAAGCCTTTTATGTGCTTTGAGCCTTTTACCGCCGCCTTCCAATCTAACTTCGTCTTTCCGGACAGATGAAACACCGCAACAACGCCTTCCGAGTCCCCACGCGAAAGCTCAACCGACTCGAGCTCTTCTGGAAACCTTAATGCGCGAAGCTCTGTTAGCGCGGCATTCAACTCGGGAACAAGCAGCGGACAGCTTTCTATATCGACTATATCGTGCGAGGCTGCCTTGAAAAATCCGACCATGCCGCTTTTTACCTGAAACCTGGCCCTGGAACGGTAGCCGTACTCAGAAGGCGCGGCAATTACAAAGGGCTCGGCAATATCGGCCTTTGCAAGCCTCTTTGCCGATTCATCGAAAATGGTTTTCTTCCACCTAAGCTGCGCCTCGTACTTTATGTGCTGCCACTGGCACCCGCCGCACTCGAAAAAGTATTTGCACTCAGGCTCCTGTCTGTCGGGCGAGGCATGCTTTATTTTTTTTACCTTCGCGCTTAAAAACCCCTTTTCCTCGCTTGTAACTTCAGCCTCAATAACATCGCCAGGCGCCGTGAAAGGCACGAATACGACGCGGCCCTCCACCCTGCCGATGCCAAGCCCCCTGTAGACGAGCGCATTTATCTCAACCGTAATTATCATATATTTATCCGAAATAAAATATGCCGCGCCTTGGCGCGGCATATGACAAAAAGCGCGTAACGCAGCTACGCGCCCTTTGCAGTCTTTACAAGCCTCTTCATCTTCTCAACCGCGGCAGTTGCTTCCCCGCCATACTCATCAGCGCCGATTCTCTTTGCAAATTCTTCGGTAACAACAGCGCCGCCGACAATGGTCTTTGCCCTGACCTTCTTTTCCTTTAGTTTCTTTATGACAGTATCCATCTCCATAACCGTCGTCGTCATGAGAGCCGAAAGCCCGACTATATCAACGTCCTTTTTAACTGCCTCCTCGACTATCTTCGCGGCCGGGACGTTTTTGCCTAGGTCTATGACGTCGAAGCCGTGGTTTTCGAGAAGCGTGCATACGATGTTTTTACCTATGTCATGTATGTCACCCTCGACGGTAGCCATAATAACCTTGCCTGTTGATACTCCCTTCTTCTCGCCAAACTCCTGCTTTACCCTTGTAAAGGCCTTCTTCACCGTGTCCGCGGAAAGGATTACCTGCGGCAGGAAGTATCTATTGGAGGCAAAGAGCTTTCCGACCTCGTCAAGGCCTGCTATGAGCGCGTCGTTACCGATTTTTACCGGCTCCCAGCCTTCTTTAAGCGCTTCTTCGACAAAGCCAACGATATTGGCCTCGTCGCCTTCGACAACGGCCTTTATTATCTTAGAACGCACGTCCGTTTGCGCGGCTACAGACGCTACCGGCGAAGACGCGCCAACAGGCGAGGCGCTGTCTTTAAACCTCGCTATATATGCCTCTGCCCTTTCATCATGCGCAAGCAGCACCATCGAGGCCCTATACGCATCCATGAGCGTTTTATTCTTCGTATTGACAATTGCGGCATCCAGCCCTGCTGCAAAGCACATAGAGAGAAAATTCGAATTCACCGTTTCCCTTGCCGGAAGGCCAAAGGAGATGTTACTTACGCCAAGCACAGTCGAGAGCCCGAGCTCCTTTACAAGCCTTATGGCACGTAGCGTCTCTCTTGCGCTAAGCGGCTCGGCGCTTACCGTCATGGCAAGACAGTCGATTACAACGTCTTCCTTCCTAAGCCCTGCCTTTAGCGCGGCTGCAAGGATTTTCTTTGCTACCTTCAACCTGCCCTCTGCTGTCTGAGGAATGCCCGAATCATCAAGCGTCAGGCCAAGCACGGCTGCGCCGTATTTCTTCGCAAGCGGAAGAACGGTCTTTATCTTCTTTTCCTCGCCGCTTACGGAATTTATAAGAGGCCTTCCATCAACTGCCTTTAGCCCGGCCTCCATCGCCTCGAGCGACGACGAATCCACAACAACCGGGAGCGCGCTCGTGCCGTTTACCGCAAACACCGCCATCTTCATGGACTCGGGCTCGTTTACATGCGGCACTCCGACATTCACATCAAGTATGTGCGCGCCGCTCTCTGTCTGCTCTCTGGCTTCAGTTCTTATAATAGAGGTCTTGCCTTCCTTTATCTCTGCAGCAAGGGCCTTCTTGCCCGTAGGGTTTATTCTTTCTCCTATGGTAACCGGAGATTTTCCGGCTCCGAATGCGCAAACGCTCGAGCGCGAGGCAAGCATAACAGACGCGTCTGTCTTGTCTTTCTTTTTCGCGCTCTTTTTAACGGCCTTTCTAAAGGCCTTTGCCATCTTCTCGATATGGTCGGATGTCGTGCCGCAGCACCCGCCAAGCGCCCTCACGCCTATTGAGGCAAGCTTTGGCACATACGCTGCCATCTCCTCTGGAGTTGCCGGAAAGACCGTTTCTTTGCCCTTTAGTACCGGTATTCCTGCATTGGGCTGCGCAATGAGCGGCAGGTCCGTGTACTTCGCCATAACGCTTAGAACGTCGTATATGCCCTCTATGCCAAGAGAACAGTTCGCGCCAAGCACATCTACACCGAGCCCCGTTGCAACAACGGCAAAGACCTCGGGAGAGGTGCCAAGTATCGTCCGCTTACTTAAATCGAATGTCATTGTCGCGGCAACCGGAAGCCCCGTTGACTTTGCGGCAATTATTGCGGCCTTCATCTCCTTTATATCCATTACGGTCTCGATGATAAAGAGGTCGACTCCGGCATCAGCAAGGGCATCTGCCTGCTCGGTAAATATTTCAACGGCCTCGTCAAAGTCCATGTCGCCTACGGGCTCGACAAACCTTCCTGTGGGGCCGATATCTCCTGCCACAAAACGCGTCTTGCCGGCGGCCTTTCTTGCGCACTTTGCCGCAGCTGCGTTTATCTCCTTTAAGCGGCCATCCAGCCCGTACTCGGCAAGTTTCGTGCGCGTTGCGCCAAATGTGTTGGTGCTAACTACATCCGAGCCCGCCTTTATGTAGGCCTCGTGCACCTTGCCGACGATATCAGGGTTCTTGAGGTTCAGCTCGTCCGGGCATCCCCCGGGCTTTAGTCCAAGCCTCTGGAGCATGGTGCCTGTGCCGCCGTCGAATATAACGGGATTGTTTTTGAGAAATTTTCTAAAGTCTCTGGCCATGCAAATTTCTGCCTTTCGTTTTTATGCGAGTTATTGTATCCTTTTATTGCCCGGCTATCAAGGAATTATGGCAGAAAATCACGACGGAGCCCCATTCATGCACGACCGCGAGGAAGAAGAACAAAGGGCCATAGACGAGCTTCACAGGACCCTCGGGCTTCTCACACCTGAGGCAAGGGCGCGCGTCATCGTGCGCCTTATCGAAGAGTTCTCCCTCGAGCCGTTCTTTAAAAAAATATTCGCCTCTTCCGACACAGCGGTTGACATTACGCACGAAGAAGAAAAGCCAAAGGAAAAATCCATCGAGGACTTCTCCTCCGTAAGCGACATCTCGGCATTTGCCGTGCCAAAAACCATTACCGAGAGAACGCTCGTCATAGCCGCGTATTTGCAGCTAAAGCGCAACGAAGCTGAACTCTCCGCCTATGACATCAATAAGGAACTCGAGCACACGGGGCACAAGGCAAGGAACATAACATCCGTACTCACACGTCTTTCGGACCTAGAGCCGCCGCTGATTCAAGTCATACAGATAGAGCACTCCAAGCACAAATACCGCGTAACAGCCGAAGGCATTGAAAAAGTCCGTAAAATGCTTACGGAATTCCCGTCTAAATAACGCCCATCTCCTTGAAATAATTAATCTTTTTTAGTTTTAAAAAATCCGTCTAAATAACCCTGTTTTTAATCGGACTTTAACACTCTTATTGTATAATAGGTATATTAGAATTATTTTAAGCCGTGCTATAATATATTTATACGCTATTTTTAATAGCTTTTTGAAAGGATTGCTATGGGGGCAATCCGCACTTATAACGTCCAAGGGACATGCACTATAAAACAAAGGAGCAAAACAAAATGAGCGCCCACAAGAACGAACATAGCGAACCTTCTGCGAACCAATACTTCGACCGCATACACGAGGCGCAGGAAAAGATATTTCCGGTTTTGCAGCTGATGAGCCTTTCCTCCGAGCTTAATCCGAGGCTTGGCGGCGCGCTAACCAACGAGGAACTAAGCGGCATCGGGCTTCTATTAAGGGACCTTTACGAGGACGTATTCAAGGCCGTGGACAACCTCGAGGAACTTTGCAAAGAACAAAAGTGCGGTTAAGCGGGGCGGGTCTTTGTAGACGGCACAAACGGCAAAAGGCCGCCGCAAGGCGGCCTTTTCTACTCGTGCGAAAACTTCTTGTCCAATCTCAGCAGGAGGCCGCATATCTTTTCAACCGATTCCCTGCTATCAGATACAACTGCACGCGGAAGCACGGCAATCAGCCACTCGACATTAAGGCCCAGGTCAACGTACGTGGCCCCTTTCTTGACAAGCTCTTGCAAGTCCGGGTCGTTCTTGACGCGCTCCATAACTTCCCTGCTCTCGCAGTTAACCTTGAACTCCCCGTTTTGCATTACTGCGATAAACGGAATGGTCACCGGGCCCGGCGGCTCCATCCAAACGGTAGCCTGTCCGTTCTTTAATTCCTCTACCACATACGGATAACCTTCATAGGTGCCTTCAAAAAGCGTTACGCCGGTATTTGCGCCCTTGGACTTCGACCGGCCGTCCATAGAGCCCGCTTCGGACGCACCCGTATTATCTGCCCTTGTAACACTTCTTCTTGAGATTACGAATACGACTATCGATAAAACTACGAGGGCCGCTATTATTATCTCTATCATTACCGTTTATCTCCAGTTCTCAAAAACATTTTCCCGGGACCCTGCCAAACGTCTGCGGATTTCTACTTACTGCCCTGCTTTTTAAAGAACCTCAAAAGCACCCTGGCAACCTGTTCGATAACGGCCTTATTACTTATAGCAATCTCTCTGGGCAATTCCGCGGCCACCCAATTGGTATTATATCCGATGTCGATATAAGTGGACTTTAGCCCCAAAAGCTCACGTATATCCGGATCAGTATCGATACGCGCGGCAATATCCTTGTCGCACTCTATCTTCAAGTCGCCGTCGCGCGCAGATAGCGCAAAGGGCTCTTCCACATCAACCTCCATATCGAGCCAGACGGTCGCGGTTCCATCGGCAAGCTCTTCGACAACGTAAGTAACACCGTCGACTTCGCCGCTAAACGGCTCGAACCCCTCGGTTGGCGTTGTCAGGTCTGTGCCGCCAGGCTCGATTGTAGTACCCGGTATATAAGCCCCCTTATCTGCCCGCGTGTCGCTTCGTCTGGCGATTATGAATACGATTATGGCAAGCGCTATAAGCACCCATATCGCCATCTCTATCATCTTAGCCTCCTATCCGCACAAGCTCTTTCTCAAGCGCTGTTATCCTGTCCCTTAACCCGGCCGCGCGCTCGAACTCGAGCCGCTTTGCCGCGTTCTCCATTTCCTTATGCAGTTCCTTTATTTTACCCGAAAGCTCGTGCGGCGCAACATATTCTTCGCCATCCTCTGCGGCAGCGGACGCATCGACCGTATAATAATCGGACTCGTATATGGAGCTCATGACGTCCTTTATCCTGCTCTTTATGGTCGATGGCTTTATGTTATTGGCTTCGTTATACTCGGCCTGGAGCTTTCTTCTTCTCTCTGTTTCGCCGGTAGCCTCGCGCATGGAGCGCGTAACCTTATCCGCGTAAAGTATGACCGTGCCGTCAACGTTCCTTGCCGCTCTGCCAAATGTCTGTATAAGCGAGCGCGTCGACCTCAGGAATCCCTCCTTGTCGGCATCGAGTATGGCAACGAGCGAGACCTCGGGAAGATCAAGCCCTTCTCTTAGAAGATTTATGCCAACGAGCACGTCGAATCTTCCAAGCCTCAAGTCGCGAAGTATCTCTATCCTGTCGAGCGTCTCTACGTCTGAATGAAGGTATTTTACCTTTATGCCAATGTCGGTATAGTACTGCGTGAGGTCCTCTGCCATGCGCTTGGTGAGGGTGGTTACAAGCACGCGCTCGTTCTTTTTTACGCGTTTTTTTATCTCGCCAAGAAGGTCGTCGACCTGCGTCTCTGCGCCGCGCTGCTCGATAACAGGGTCCATCAGCCCCGTTGGCCTGATTATCTGCTCCACCACCACGCCGCCGGCCCTTTTTATCTCGTAGTCTCCTGGCGTTGCCGACACGTATATGGCCTGCTTTATGCGCGCCTCGAACTCCTCGAACTTAAGCGGCCTGTTATCAAGGGCAGAGGGCAGCCTGAACCCGTAATCAACCAGCGTCTGCTTTCTCGACCTGTCTCCAAGGTACATCCCGCCTATCTGAGGAATAGCGATGTGGCTTTCGTCAACCACAAGGAGAAAATCCTCCGGGAAATAATCTATGAGCGTAAACGGCGGCTCTCCCGGAAGCCTGCCGCTTAAGTGGCGCGCGTAGTTCTCTATGCCCGAGCAATACCCCATTGCCTCGAGCATCTCAAGGTCATAGAGCGTTCTCTGCTCGAGCCTCTTTGCCTCAAGCTTCTTGTCGGTTCTGTCGAGTTCATTTAACCTTTCCCTCAGCTCCTCGCGTATGGTGTCCATAGCGCGCTTTAAGTTGCCGCTTGTGGTGACAAAGTGGCTCGCGGGGTGCACAAGGGCCTTGTTTAATCCGGCAATGGTCTTTCCACGCAGCGGGTCTATCTCGCTTATCTTCTCGACCTCGTCGCCGAAGAACTCAATACGAAGCGCCCTCTCGCCCTCGTACGCAGGAAATACCTCTACAACGTCGCCGCGCACCCGGAACGTGCCGCGGTGAAAATCGTAATCTCCCCTCTTGTACTGCATCTCCACAAGGCGCTTTAGTACCTCGTCCCTGCTTATGTTCATCCCCTTTTCCACATATACGCGAAGCTCGCCGTAGTCGTCCGGCGAGCCTATGCCGTAGATGCAGGAGACAGAGGCAACGACGATGGTATCGCGTCTTGTCAGTATCGAATGCGTTGCCGAATGCCTAAGCTTATCTATTTCGTCGTTTATGGCAGCGTCTTTTTCTATGAAGGTATCGGTGGTCGGAACGTAGGCCTCGGGCTGGTAATAATCGTAATACGAAACAAAGTACTCTACCGCGTTCTCCGGAAAGAGGTCCCTGAACTCGGCAAAGAGCTGCGCTGCGAGGGTCTTATTTGGCGCAAGCACAAGGGTCGGCCTGTCCACCTCCTCAACGACCTTGGCAACGGTAAAGGTCTTGCCCGAACCCGTAACGCCAAGGAGCACCTGCGCGGCACAGCCTTGCACAAGCCCTTTGGAAAGTTCCTTTATGGCAGCCGGTTGGTCGCCCTTTGGCGAAAACTCGCTTACAAGGCGAAAACCTTTGCCCTTATCCTCTCTATTCTTCCCTGGCATGAGTATCCCTAACCCGATATTATACACCGAACAAAATGGAAAATCACCGAATTTTAAACATGGAAAGATACTGCTGGGGTGGACGGCAAAACGCCGCTTACTTCTCGAACTCGGCCCTGATTTCCATGGCCTTGAATATGTCGCTTCTTGATATGACGCCGACCATGGCATTATTCTCCATGACAATGTGCCTGCCGCTTCCGTCAGAGGCCATGCGCGTAAGTAGCGAAAGGACTGTGTCGTTTGGCGCGGCAATCATGGAGACAGTTAAAGGGTCTGCCGCCTCGCTGACCAGGGTTGTTGCCCATTTGTCTTTTTCAATGCTGCGCACGTTCCTTAAGCCAATCATGCCGATGACGCCGTAAGGGCCTGTAACAGGAAACGCCGCGTGGTGGTACGCGAAAAAATACCTCTCAACCGCCTCGGTAACGGTTATGGAGCCGTCGATGGAAACAACATTCCTCGTCATGATGTCGGCAACACGTATGCCTTCTAACGCGAGCTTCATAACGAGCTGGCGGTAGCTTCCCTCGGCAGCCTGCTGCAAAAACATGCCTATAAGTATCGCCCATAGCCCCTGCACAAAGAGCCCGGATATAAGCTCAACAAACCCGAGCGCTATCAGGGCAAAGGCAAAGCCGCGGCCAACGGTGCTGGATGCCTTTGTTGCTGCCCTGACATTCCCGGTCCTCTGCCACCAGATGGCCCGTAACACCCTGCCGCCGTCGAGCGGAAAACCAGGAATGAGGTTAAATATAAGGAGAACGATATTTGCGGTAAAGAGAAACCCTGCCATGCCGGTTATCTCCGGAGGAGCGCCCGCGCTAACAAGTGCTATCTTAAAGACATAAAAAAATGCCGCAAGCACAAGGCTCGCAGCCGGCCCTGCAACGGCGATTTTCAATTCATCGGCGGCCTTGTCAGGCTCGCGCGTAAGGTGCGCGACCCCGCCGAATATGAAAAGCGTTATCTCTTTTACCGGAAGCCCGAGCCTGTTGGACACATACGAGTGCGCGAGCTCGTGAATGAGCACACAGATAAAGAGCGCAAGGGCAGAGAACGAGCCCATTACGATGTACGCGCCCTTGGAAAGCCCCGGAAGGTTTGCCGGAAAGTAGCCGTAGGCAAGGCTCCAGGCAAAGAGCACGAGCACTATGAACCACGTATAGTGCAGCGATACCCTTGTGCCGAGAACCGTAAAAAGAGGGAAAGATCTTGCCATAATTATCGAGACGCGCCCGGTCGGGCAGCGCGTCAAAGGAATACTTTAGAAACTCTGCGGAGCGCCCCTTAGGCCTTCGCGTTCCTTGAAGCCGCACATGATGTTCATGTTCTGTATGGCCTGGCCGGAAGCGCCCTTAACGAGGTTGTCTATGGCAGAGACCGCGATGATGCTCTGCTTATTCTCGTCTAGCCAGAGGCCTATGTCGCAGAAGTTAGAACCCCGCACGCGGCTTACATCCGGAAAGGTTCCCTCCGGGCAAAGGCGCACGAAACGCTCGTCCTTGTAAAATTCCTGATACGCGTCCCTTAGGTCCGAGGGCGATATGATTGCCGAGAGTTTCGCATACACTGTTGCGAGTATTCCGCGCGATATTGGCAACAGGTGCGGCGTAAACGTAACCGAGATCTCTGAGCCGAAAAGCTCTGTCATGGTCTGCTCTATCTCAGGAGTATGGCGATGATTGCCGACCTTATAGGGCTTAAAGCCGCCCGAGACTTCGACAAAGGAATTATCGAGTGTGGCAGCGCGCCCTGCGCCGGAAACCCCGCTCTTCGCGTCGATGATTATGGAATCCCTGTTCACGAGCCCTTTTTTAAGAAGCGGCGCGATTGCAAGGATAGAAGCAGTCGGATAACACCCGGGGTTCGCAACAAGGCGCGCCTCTTTGATTTTCTTCCGGTTGATTTCCGGTAGCCCGTACACAGCTTCCTTTAGAAGCGATGCTGCCTTATGCGGCTCATACCAGCGCTTGAAGAGCTCGGCGTCCTTCAAACGGAAGTCCGCGCTCAGGTCAACGACCAGACGCTCACCGCCGCAGATATCGGGCACGATTTCCATGGCGTTGCCGTGCGGCAGACACGAGAAATAGAACTCCGCATCCGTGTTGGAAAACTCGGAAGGGTCTTTAAAGGTAAGCGCGTCGTAGAAGCCGCGAAGGAACGGGAATACCTCGGTAACGGGCTTGCCGGCGTACTGCCTCGATGTTACGAGCGAGACCTCTGCCATGCTGTGAGACGCAAGTAGCCGCAAAAGCTCAAGCCCCGTATAACCGCTTGCTCCGAGCACGGCAACCCTTAACATGCAAGACCTCCCGTAAAAATGATATTGTCAGAAAAGTATACCAGTATTGGCGAAAAAAACAAAATAAATCTGAGCACAGAGGCGGCCCTCCGGGCCGCCACGCAAATAAAAAGGGAGGGCGTCGTCCGCCCTCCCTTCGTGATAACCTTAAGCCGCCCCTTCGAAAGGGGCCGCGTATTATCTCTTCGAGTACTGGAACCTTGCCCTTGCGCCCTTCTGTCCGTACTTCTTTCTTTCCTTCATCCTCGGGTCCCTGGTGAGGAAGCCCGCCTTCTTAAGGGCATCCTTATTTTCGGCGCTTATCTCTATAAGAGCCCTTGAGATCGCGTGCCTTACAGCGCCTGCCTGGCCGCTTGGGCCGCCGCCCTTTACATTGACGCGCACATTGAACTTACCTGAGGTCTTCGTGACATCGAAGGGACGCCTCACGTCCATCTTCAATGTCTCTCTCGGGAAAAACTTATCCATGGGCTTATCGTTTACCGTTATCTCGCCCGAGCCCGCAGAGAGGATTGCCCTCGCAACCGAGGTCTTTCTCCTGCCGACGGCTATAAACACATTTTCAGCCATTTTAAAAATCGCCTCCTGTTATTATACAGCCATGTTCTCCGGGTTCTGCGCCTGGTGCGGATGCGCAGTGCCCGCGTATACCTTAAGCTTCTTGAGCATCCTTCTGCCAAGCGGCCCCTTGGGGAGCATGCCCTGCACCGCATCTGTGATAACCCTTGTGGGGTTGTTCTCGATAACCTTCCACATGGGAAGCTCCTTTAAGCCGCCCGGATACCCGGAATACGACCTATAGAGCTTCTCTTTCATCTTATTGCCGCTTACCGCTACCTTTTCGGCATTTACGACAACGACGAAATCGCCCATATCCATGCTCGGCGAGTACGTCGGCTTGTGCTTGCCTCTTAGTACCGTGGCTATGCGGGTTGCGATCCTGCCAAGGGTCTTTGCCTCGGCGTCGACCACGAACCACTTTCTATTGTCCTTACTAAGTTCCTCTACCGCGCTCATGACCTTCTCCTCGAACTTTGCAATGATTAATATTTAAAACTTGCCAGAATATTCAAATATAATGATTTTCAGGCCGTTTGTCAAGGAATTTCTGCGCGTCACGGCGTCCTGCACCTAAAAGCATGATATTTCAAAAATCTGAGAAAAGTCATGTTTTTCATTTCCAATCCCGGATATAATATGTTATGTTATATTGGATAGCACCCAAAATGCTTTAAATATCAAGGAGGTAAAGGATAATGAGTGATTGCGGAAGCGGTTGCGGGGACGGTAAGGGCGGCGGCCCTTTTTCAGAAGGAAGAGAGCTTGTGGAGTTCGTGATGCAGGCCCACGGCGGCGGCGTAGCAATAGCCGAGATACCTGATGGCGGGCTAAAGGCCAAGTGCCAGGGATGCGGCGCGGACTTTCACATGAAGACCTTTGTAGACAGGTGCCCCAAGTGCGGCGGCGTGCACGCAGTAAGCCCGCCCAGATGCCACGACGCAGCGAACATCCAGTTCGCGGGCAAGGACTTCAAGGGCTAAGCTTTAAAACCCCAGAGAAACGAAAAAAGGCCGGACGATTAGTCCGGCCTTTTTGTTTGATAAACATTACGCTACCACGAAAATATAACCCCTCTACCTCTCAAGCCTTGCCTTGGCTTTGTTATTAGCCTTGTCCATCTCCTCGAAGCCTGTTTTCAACTCAACCTCGACCGTCTTTATTTCATAATTGGCCTTAACCGTATGCGCGAACCCTGCCCCCGGCTCCAAGGAACCAAAAGCAAAGTCCGCAACTGTCTCGCCTGTATCGGTATTTTTGATAATAATCTTTGCCGGCGCGGATTCGGTCATGCCGGAGTTCACGGCCTCTACGCGTATCACATAGTCCTTCGATACTTTCTTAAGAGTAACGGACTTTATCACAAGGTCTGGCAGGCCGGATATGTTGTAGAGCCGCGTTATGTCGTCGAGTATCTCTCTTTTTATTGTCTGCGAGCAGTCGAGCATGGGATAGAGAATGCTCGAAGGGTCGCTGCTGTGCTTATACCCCATTGCGTGAAGGATTTCGTGTATCTCGACAAGCGGCTCGCTGCAGTCGTGGTCGCGCTCGATTAATACCTCGCCGCCGACAATTATATTATAATGTTCCCCGAGCGTGTACCTCGGCCCGCCGCGCCCCATTTCGACAACGCCGTAATCATCGCCCTTCTTGGCCTTTTTGAGTGCCGGGCTGCAGTTCACCACAAGCTGCTCGTCTCTGATTACGGGATTGAAAAACACGGGAGTAAGACCGGATATTTTGTTAAATGCCTTTTCTATATCCATCCACTTATAGCGCGGACAATCGTTTATGCGGTAGGTAATGACCTTGTCCTCGTAGCGCATGTTCGGGGCGAACTGAAGCATAGACGGCTCCCCGGCAAAGAGCGCGGAGGGCAAAAAAACAGCAATCAAAAAAACAGCTGCCAGTAAAAAACGCATTGTAATCATATTACCACTCCTGCTCAATAGGCCGGCACAATTGCCCGCCGGATTACGGCCATATGACTTCGTCTGGTTCGAACGGCAATATAAGTTTTTTTAATAATTTTGTGTCCTTTACGCTAATTACAAAGAGTTTATCTCCACCTGTCTTATAAAACAACAGGTCGCCTGACTTGGAAAGCCCGAGCCGCCCTACAGCACTATCTACTTCTGGTATCGGAAGTTTTATTTCTGCTTTTAAAGTGTTAGATGCTATATCGTAAAAACGTAATATACCGGCAAAAGAATTTGCCTCATTTCTTACATCGCTTATTATATATTTGATATCTTTTGACAAGAAATAATCGCCAATGGATTCTGGATATTTGTCGTATGGCATCGTCACACGACCTATCTCTTTAGATGTTAAAAGGTCCAAAATAGAATATTCCTGTAATGTTTCCTCAGCGTTCACGCTGCCAAAGTTGAGAACCTTTTCATTAATACAATCATCACCTGGACCAATATCATACAATATGCCTGGATTGTATAAGAAAGTAGGCGGGGCAGTAGAAATATCGAACACACGACCCGATGTAAAAAGCCTTTTTTCATCTATGAAGCATGCGTCTTTGCTTATTCTAAATGCCTTATCCTCATAAAAATCGCCGGGGTCGATCGTAGGAAGCTTATATATAGCATCTTCGTAATTATTGAGCTCCGCAAAGGTGGTATTATCGTAAACACTGCCGCCTTTATACATCTTCTTTCCGGAAGGATTAACAACAAAGGGACCTCCTTGCTTTATCAAACCAAGAAAATCCATCTCTGGGTATTTTAATGCAAAACAACCATCAAACACGTCTTCCGCTGGAAGCCCTGTGCAAACAAAAAACCTGTTTCTTTCCATGTCAGGAGTAACTTCAAGAATTAATCTGACGCCGTACTCGGCGAAAAATTCTTCCTTCATCGAAGGGTCGAGTTTGGTTTTAAAGTCTTCCCAGAGATCGCCTGTCTTGACGATACTGTAATCCGTTTCCGATATAATCGCATACTGGCCGTCTCTGGCAAATACAATGCCTGCCTCGGATTCATACGCATTAAGGCACGCTGCAAGCAAAACAGCAAAAAAAATAATTTTCTTAGGCAACATGGACATTCCTCTATATAAAAGCTACCCTTGCCCGTACCGTAAAAATGCTTCTTGGTCGCCAGCTACCCCTCCTGCTCAATCGGTGCCGCAACGCTTCCGTAGTTCTTTCTCCACCTTACCTTCAGGAGAACAAAGGCAGCAGCTGCCTCGAGAACGCCTGCCGCAAGCGCGTACGGCGAATCAGCGGCCCAGAAAAACGCCCTGGCCTCCTCGATACCTGCGGTATAGAGGATAAGCGGCAGCACGAACGCTATGAGCAGGAGATACACCACGGCAGCTGCGTCCGCGCGTTTCGGGTTTTTCGAAAAATTAAGGTACAACACGATAAAGGTATCTCTTAGCGCGAAGAACAGTCCGGAGAAGAACAAAAACGCCTTTTCGCCGCCCATCACAACCGAGTGCACGATAACGAGCGCGGCAATCAGGCAAAACGTCACCATCCAGCACGGCACGAGCGTAAAGAGCCCGTCCAGGTCAACGGCCTTCAAGGCCTTGCCCATCGAGCGGAATGCCACGGGGTTCTTTCTTTCTGAAAAAAGCGCCGCGTAAAAAATAACGCCAAGCACCGCGAACGCGGCTATAAACGACTTCGTTATTATATCCTGCTCAAGAAGCGGCATCGCGCCGACCGCTATGCCGAAAACATACACGACGATAAAGAGGTTGAATATAAACCACACAAAAAAAGTGTTCTTTACCTGCAGCTCCTCTGCCATAACCCTGTATGAGCCGATGACCGCCCACGCGGAAAAGATAACGGCCGAGATAAACGTGAACTCGATGACCCGCAGCTCATAGGAGTACCAGTGCATCTTCCAATTCACGTCCGCGTACCCGAAACTTATGACCGCAAACGCAGTCAACGCGCCAAGAAGCGTGTACGCAGTCTTCTCCTGCGCGAGCATGAACGAGCCGCCCTTTCTTACCGAAACAAGGCTCGAAAAAAGCGCAACGGCCTGCGCGAGAAAACTCGACACGAGCACAAGAGCCAAAAGCATCTCCGGTTCCTTTATCTTCGAAAAATCGCCCGTAAGCATTGCCATACCGTATGCCGCCGCGCAAAATACGGCACAGTACCATACAAACAACGTCGAGCCAAAGAGCTTGCCCCAGGTAAGCGTCCATGGCGAAAGAGCGGACATGCGCTGCGAGTCCCAGGTCTTATTATGTATTTCGCTAAGCACCGAGTCCGAGGCAAGGCGCCCGCCCCAGAGAGCTCCGAGAAGGCCTATCCCGGTTAGCGCCATATAGGCAACACCGTCGGTCCTGTGCTTATCGGCCACGTAAACAAGCACGAAGATCGCTGCCAGCGCAAGCGGCGCGACAATTAACCTATGAAGCGTCATCTCACGCCAGATGTTACGCCGAAATTCCGGATTAAGCCCCACCCCTTGTCTCCTTTATCTTCTTAAGATACGACTCGTGCATGTTCTCTCTTGTCTCGTAAAAACCCTTTACGCCAAAACCCTGGCCAACGAGCCTTTTAAGGAGCTCTGCCTGCGTAGACGCGTCGCCCCTTAGCATGAAGACCGCGCCGCCGGGCTTTACGCTTACATTCGAAACACCGTCGACAGATAATAAAAAATTCTCGAGCGCTGCATGCGGGGCAATAAGCTCGACTGTAAAGTACGCGCCTTCATCGCCAACTGCCTTGCCCGACACGCCAGAGCTCGACACAACGCGGCCCTTATCGAGTATTATCATGTGCGTTGAGTACTCTTCCAATTCGGTAAGAATGTGGGATGAAACTATAAGCGTCATGCCCTGCCCCGAAAGTTCGAGAAAAAGCCCGGACAAGGTATGCCTTGCCTCAGGGTCGAGCCCTGAGGCAGGCTCATCGAGTATGAGGACAGCCGGCTCGTGCACAACTGCCTGCGCTATGGCAACGCGCTGCCTTAAGCCGCGAGACAAGACCCCTGCCTTTGCCAAAAGATGGTTGTCTATACGAAGCCTTGCTGCGGCTTTCTTAACTGCTTCGGGAAGTGCCGCATCCGCTATGCCGTGCGATGCTGCCGCGTAGGTGATGCAGCGCTCGACACTCAAATCGTCGTAGAGGCCGAAGATGTCGCGAAGATACCCTATCTTCTTATGGCACACTCTTGGGTCTTCATGCGCGTCAACGCCGCCTATCTTGACCGTGCCGGCAATCGGGTGCTCGAGCGCAGCCATGCATCTTAAAAGAGTAGTCTTTCCCGCGCCATTTGGCCCGACAAGCGCGGCGATACTGCCCTTTTCGATAGAAAGGGAAACATTATCGAGCGCGAGCACGCCCGGGTATTCGAAGCTTAAGGAATCAACCTCTATCACGGCGCAAACCTCCACAGAGGAACCTTGATAATGACAAGACATATTATCATAAAATACGACAAAAAACACTCTCAACTGCGGTGTTTTGTATGTCGTGCTGACCGTTTATACCGATTTTTACCATTGCCCTTTTATGTAAAAAGGATATATACTTTCATCATGGTTAGAGCACAGAAAATCTTTTTTAGTTGCTTCGGCGACGCATTACCAGCCTTTATTATTGCCTTTGTCTTTTCGTTTTTCATTTTAACATCCGCTGTCCACGGCGCTGACACGAAATACAAGGCAACCGGAGAGACCTGCGACGGATTCCCGAAACTCCCGATAGAGACAATCGAAGGCACCTGCATCGGCCTCGTGATGCAGGACGGCGACGGCGGCGTCACATTCAAGAAACCAAGAAAGATTACGCAAATCAAAGGCAAGGACGCATTCCTCCTTACCGACATGGGCGGATGGGGTAGAAATAGCGGCTCGTTATTCCTCATAAGCCGCTTAGGGGCCGGGTACTCGGCAACAGTGCTCCTTGAAGAGCTCGATCTACCGCACCAGATACTTCCGGGACCGGGCAACAGATATTATCTTGGCGAAGCGCACAGAATCGTGTCCTTCGAGCTCGACGATAAGAACAACGTTAAAAACCTCAAGGCCGTCGTAGAAGGCCTTCCCGCGGAAAAAGGCAACATGCACCCGCTTTCTCATTTCGTATTTCTTGAAAATAACGACCTGCTCCTTAATATCGGCGCGCCAAGCGACGACTGCAAAAGCGAACTTTCTTCCGGCAAATGCTCCACGCGAGAGTCCTTCGCAGCGCTTCGCCTCTACCGCTACGAGCAAAAGACAAACTCCTGGTCAAAAGACTTTGAGCTATACGCAAAGGGGCTAAGGAACTCCATGGCCCTTAGCGTGCATCCTTCGGGAACCATCCTTCAATCCGAAAACAACATGGACTTTGATTCCGACGACGAGCCTTACGAAGAGATAAACGTAATCGAGCGCGGTAAAGACTACGGCTGGCCCTACTGCTATGATAACGACGCTGCAAACCCCGTCTGGAAAAGAGACGCTGAATGCAGAACACCTGCGTACGCGCAGCCATGGACGCTCGTGCCTGCGCACACGGCCCCGCTCGACATGATGTACTACACCGGAAGCCGCATAAAGGCGCTAAAGGGCAAACTGCTCGTAAGCTGGCATGGATACAGAAGAACAGGGCACAGGATAGTTGCCTACGACGTAGACGAAAAAGGCCGGCCAAAACTTACTATAGAGGCATCCTACATATCAGACCCAGGTGGTAATGACAAAAACTTCGTGGTAAAGCCCTTTAAGCCAACAGGCTCTGCGCTTCCCGTTGCCAGGCACACGGAAATCACAACTGCTTGGAATGCCGTGACGGGCTTACGGCCAAAGGGCGCGCCGGTTGGACTACTTCAAGCTGAGGACGAAAGCCTCTGGATAGTTGACGACAAAAATAAAATGGTACTTCGGCTCTCAAACGGCACGCCGTGGAAACCTGCTAAAGGAAAAGGCGCTACTGCACCATCTGCCCCGGTTTTTATCGAAGACCCTAAACTTTCCGCCAAGGTTGCCTCGATTTTCAAATCAAGCTGCTCAAAGTGCCATGCGTTTACAAACGAACTCTCTGCCGGAAAGGCAGCAACAGAGCTTTCCAAACAGGGCTGGATCGACATGCCCGCAAAAGACAGCAAGCTCTACGATGCCGTCGTGAACACGAAGCGCATGCCTCCGGATAAGCCGCTTTCAAAAGAAGAGCTTGCAGTAATAGAGAAGTGGCTCTCCTCTCTTCGCAAAAAATAGTTCCTTTTCAAAAGAAACTGCACCTACACCATCACAAAGCCGCCGTTTACGTGTATGTATTGCCCTGTGACAAAGGCCGACAGGTCGCTTGCGAGGAACACGGCAACGCGCGCTATGTCGTCCGGAACTCCGGTACGCTTTAGCGGCGTAAGCTCGCGGTAGATGTCAAAGACCTTCCTATCGAGCACAGATGTTGCGTCCGTGTCCGTGAGCCCAGGGCCTATGACGTTCACTTTTATGCCGCTTGGCCCGAGTTCCTTTGCAAGAACGCGCGCTCCGCTGTCCATACCGGCCTTTGCAGCAGCGTGCGCAAAGAACGCCTCAGAGGGATATCTCGATAAACCGCTGCTTATGAATATGAGCCTGCCGCTACCGCGTTTCATCATGTCCGGCACGACCGCGTGCGAAGAATGGAAGAGCGCTTTCATCTCGCCCATGAACTTGGCTTCAACGTCTTCCCACGAAAGGTTCATAAACGGCCGCATTGGGAAGTTTATGGCAGCATTACAAACAAGCACGTCCACCTTGCCAAACTTCTTCAAGGTCTCGGCCACAAGCGCCTCTGCCTCGACCTTGTTTGTCACGTCCGCCCTGAAGACAAAGCCGTCCGAACCCTGCTCTTTTACCTTTGCCAGCACCTCCTCGGCCTTGTCCTTTCTCTTCATGTAGTTTATGACGACCTTTGCCCCGGCTTCGGCAAGGGAAACCGCTATTGCAGCGCCTATGCCGCGGCTAGCGCCTGTTACTATCGCAACCTTGTCTTTAAGCCCTATATCCATACCGGCCTCCTTTTTAGCCTTTTTTACCCGTTCCATAAAGTGACATAAAAGCATCCACTGCCTCGTCCACCAGCCTCCTGACCTCTTTATCCGAGGGCGCTTTCCTGTAGCCAAGGGCCATCTCCATGTGGTTGTACTCAAGAAGCATGCCGTGAAATATGTCCGAGGCCCATGCTGGATTTTTTACGCGAAGCCTTCCTGCCCTGGTCTCTTTACTCAAAAAATCGGCGAAGGCGCGGCGCACCTTCAGGGGCCCTCCCTCATAGAACTTATGCGCCACATCCGGGAACCTCCGGGACACGGATACAGAAAGCCAGAAAAGCCCGGTGCATTTATAGGAAAGAACGCCGCGCGTAATGGCGTAGCCTATCTTCCAGATCGCCGCGCGTATCGACATGCCTTCGGTATCAGGAAGCGTCATATCAGCAAGTATCTTTCCCGTTGACTCATTTATAATCGCATAGAAGAGCCCCTCTTTGCTGCCAAAAAGCTCATAGACCGTTGCCTTTGAGCCGCCCGCCTTCTTTACTATCGCATCCACGCTCACTGCCGCATACCCCTTTTCCATGAAAAGGTCCCATGCGGCCTCCATTATAGCGCCTCTGCGCTTCTCTGCCAGGCGGCTAAGCGTGTTTTTCGGCTTACTTTTTCTCACAATGCGCACACGAATACGAGAATACCACGATGGCGAAGATTATAAAGGAGATAAGGCTCACCACCGAGCCTATGCCCGCAAGCGGCCCTCCTGCGGCGTTATTAGTGGATAGCATAACAAGCCCGACTGTCATCACGATGAGCCCTATGTTCGAGAGCCAGAAATGCGCTGCCGCCATCTTTGATTCCGAGGCCTTGGCCACCAACTGATAATACACGGCGAATATGGCAAAGGAGACCCAGCCGAAAAGATTGATATGCGAATGCACGGACCTCATGGCAAATTCGTGTGTTGCGCCCATGTAAACGCCTCCGGCAAACCCTATGACGCCGTAAATCACCGCAGCTATCATAAACCTTGAAGCAAGCCTGTTCATACTCCCTCCTTTTTGATTGTTGATACCCGAGCGGCGTCTTGCCCCGCCCTCCCCATCCATCCTGCCGCCCCTGCGGCCCGATTTTATGTACTGTACCGTACAGTACATAATTTGTCAAGAGAAATGTACGGCGGATACAGAAATGCCGTCCCTACCCGCCCTGCGGCAACTCTGGCACGCCGCCAACAAGCTTCTTGACCATTATAATGAAGACCCCGGTGAGCACGAGGTTAAGGGCCAGGGACAGCATGGCCACCGTTACTATCGGGCCGCCTATGCCGTAGCTGATGCTAAGGACCAGTATGCCGGCGCCGACCTCGCCTCGAGGCCACATGCCGATTGCAAGCGCGAGGCGGTGGCGCCAGTGCGCCTGTCTTCTGTAACAGAAAGCCGGGAACATCTTGCCGAGGTTGCTTATAAGGGTGACCATAAGCACATGAAACAGTATCATGCCCCATCCTATGGCCGGCTGCCCGGCGGTCACTGTCGTGGCGTAGCGCCCGACAAGACAGCCACCGTGCACCTCAGGGTCGTCGACAACGCAAGACGGCGCGGCAGCATGCAGCTCTGCAGCCACCGGAGCCGGGTGCTGCAAATCAGGCCCGCCGAATACTACCGGCATACTAAGCCCCACAAAAAACATGAACATGGCAGAGACGATAAACGCGGCCCTTTTCTCCCCTGGCCGATCGAGCATCCTTGTGAATTCTCGCTCAACAGCCTCCGGGCCTTCGTTTACCTTGACGCTTCGCGGCACGGCCAGGCATCCGAGCACAAAGGCCGGTAAAAGCACCTCTATGTGTATGGGCACGGACGGGTCTATCACCTTGCTTCCCGAGTAAAGCGCCTCGCTTACAGCGACGATAAAAGCGGCATAAAACAATACCCAGCCGCGGGTTACTGGTATGCGGAGCCTGTGCAGCCAGAGATACGCCGCCACGAGGAGCGCCATCATTATGATAACAAGCACGCCGAGCTGCCAAGCCACACCCACCATGAACACCTTGAGCGGTATCATCAGAAGCACTGTGTCCAGGTCGTCGAATATCGCGAGCACGCGCGCCTTCTTAAATATCCATGTCGCGCCTAATCCCGCGGCCGCGAGCATACCGAATAACACACCCGCGGAGGTCGGGGCCGCGAACCTGCCGGCAAGGAGCGTTTCCTTCCACGCCGCGAAATCTCCCCAGAGCCCGGATGGCAACAGCACAAAGACAAAGTAACAACTGACGAATACCCAGGGAAGCGATGCGGCAGTGAAGGCAACGAAATAATCCCAGCCGTAGGAGCCGAGCCTGGACTTGTTTATATGGAACTCGAACCCCACATGTATCATTATGAAAGCAAGCCCTATGGTCGTAAGAACGCGTACCAGTACGACCGTGACGTCGTGCGCGCCGCCAAGAAGCGACGGCAGCACCTGCGAAAGTCCAAGCCCTGCAACGAGCAACATCGAAAAAAATATTACTTTACGCATGAGAAACCCCTGGTAATACCGGCCCGTGGCCTTGCCTGATTTTTTAAATATTCGCCCGGTTATCAGATTTTATCATAAATAAGGCTGGAAAGAACCCCGGCAGAGACAAAAATACAAAATAGCGGCAAAGCAATCCCGTCCGTGCTGTCATCCTGAACTCTATTCAGGGTTGTTTCGGGATCTCGCTTTTTATAAAAGCGGAATGCTGAAATGAATTCAGCATGGCAATAACCTTGCGCTGGCCGCGCGGCCGGGGTTTGAAAAGAAACAAGCGCCGTAACCCCTCTTCTTTATCCTCTCCCCAATGCGCTTAGGGAGAGGCAGGCCGAGGGCCTGCACCCCAATATAAAAACCCCTCTCACGCTGAAACTCGGAGAGGGGCACTTAACTCGCGGGAGAAAGGGAGGGAGGCGCGGGCTTGATTTGCATTTCGTAAGCTCTGTGGTTTAAGTGACCTCAAAAAGGGCGCTGTCCCCTTTTTCTCATTTTTTTAACTTTTTTAAAATGCCGTTTTTACGAACTCAACCCACTCGATTTTATCCAAATCATCTATCGTAACATTATCATCTTCCCGCCAAGGAAAACCAAAAACTATTCCTTCCCTTTCAACAAAAACCATCCTTCCATACCCAACCAAAGGCACAACATAATAATTTTTGTACGTGCTCTTAATTTTACTAAAATTATCTCCAATAGCAACGCCACTTTTTAAGCGAAATTTTGGGTCTTCGATTACAATCTTATCTATTCGTTCATCTTTATCAAAAGTCATCCAAAAAATTATCCCGTTTATTTCAGCAATATAACCTTCTACAATATTTGCAGAAGAAACCATGCGATGCTGCTTTATACGAGACTTAGCAATAATATCAAGCTCGTTCTTAGGCATGCCGAGATATACCATTTGCCTTGTTATACACCCCATAAAAACAAATAGAAACAAAAAACACACTATTTTTAGAGCACCATTTCTACCGACATGTATAGCAATTGCTTGGCTTATAATATTTGACCGTTGCATTCGGATCCTCCCATGCATTTTGTACAGATGTTACCGTTTTTTCCGTCTGAATTCCGCCTAAACCAGAAACCATTACTTCCCCACCTGACATTCCTTCAACGGTAACACTATGAACAACATCGCCATTACCATCTCTGTAGACAGCCACCGCCCCCGGGGTTGGAAAAATTGTCTCCTCATAATGATCGAGGGAAAAAGGGCGCGTGGTGCGGGCTTGGTTTGCATTTCGTAAGCTCCGTGGTTCAGCTGGCCACGCTTGCAAAACACGCGGCGGGTGTGAGCGGCCCTACGTCGCTACTTAATTCTAAAAGAAAATAAAAGCACAACCATTACTAAAAAAAATATTTGCGCCAACCTGGTCACAATGCGCAGCCTAATTATTAACGAATTCAACTTATTATCATTCAAGTCCAAATACTTCTTCTCTTTTAAAAATTGTCTTATTAATTTACTATTTGATTTGCTGACAAACAAAAATGGTGGCTCACCCAACTTTTTCCATACAGTTATATGCTTTTTTTTGATGTGGGAAAACATTCTAACATTTAAATAGCCTGCAAAAAATATTAGCGTGAGCAAAACAACAAACAAACACACGTATATTTGATGAGAAATTACCATAATATTATCTGCCCACTATAACCCACTGTGGCCAATACTCCAGTCCATAGCGCGGATCACAGCCCACCGCTCCTTAACGCCCCAATTCTACCACAAAACCCGCCTACGACAAAAGCCGTAACCCCTCACCTTTATCCTCTCCCCAATGCGATTAGGGAGAGGAAGTTTTTTGAAGAACACTTTGCGAAGCAAGAACCGCTTGGCTTCCAAGACAGTATCTACCCGGCTAACAAAATGTAGTACGAAAACAAATCAATGGTCTTCCAAGGAAAAACATTACAAATATAAAACACAAGACACAAATAAATTTAATTACACTAACAAGCGCCTTCGACTCCAACCTGGTTGTAAATAATTCTAAATAGCCTACAAAAAACAATATGATCCACAACGGCAAAAAATACAAACTTTCCATAGGAAGAATAATATCGTATAATAATGTATCCGTAATTACAGGGGGTATGCCACCTATAACAATATAAGCTTTATCAATTATAGGAAGGACACTATAATCGAAAAATACATAGCACAAAAAATACAACGTCATATCGTAAGACAAATTAAGTTTTCTAAAATCAACTCTTACCATATCGCTAAAATAATTACCATTTGATTAAAGTTTCGAGATGTTCGCCTGTCTCTATCCCTGGATTCTTATCAAGTGTATATGCATCGACATAATGTCCAAGTTCATGAATAAACCAGCTTGCAGCATTTTGTTCATCCCCAGCATCAGTATGCCACCACGAATAATCAAACACATCTGCATTAAGCCCAATACTCATATTCGGTATATCATTACGTGTTTCAGGGAAGAAACCGTCACATCGCGTTTCTCCAATAAAATCAGAAAGACCGCCGGGGTATATAGTAAGCGTAACATCATGCTTACCTGTTAAAATGTTTGAAATAGTTTCTCCCTTCTTCGCTAGCATAGAGTCGAACCAGCCTTTTAACTCTGGATTATTCATTATTTGTACTATAGCCATACCAACAACACGATTAGGATTAATATCATGCGACCTACCGCTTTGATCGCTTATACGAATCCGCAACCCCCACGGATCCGTGTAGTTCACCGGATTACCACCCACGTACGCATACATATTCATGCCGCCGGCAAAGCCTTTCAGGTCTTTCGTTATAAAGCATCCGTCGTTGGCATCATAATACCGCGCCCTGTAATAGTACAGCCCGGTCTCCGCGTCCCACTCCCTGCCCTGCCGCCCATTCTACCACAACACGGCTCAAATAAAAATCCCTCTCCCCGTTGTAGTTCGGGGAGAGGGAAAAAGGTAGAGGGGCACCGGGCTTGGGGTGCATCTCGTAAGCTCCATAGTTCAGTTAGCCTCGATTGCAAAACTTGCGGCAGGTGTGACCCGCGCTACATCGAATAGATGGTGGGCTGTACCAACCCTACCCGACTATTCGTCATTACCTGCCCTATAAAGTTTCTTCAAAAGCTTGGTCGCTCTTTCTTTACTATCATAAAAAAGTTTTTTATCATCACTTCGCAACACAAATCGCAACCATTTTTCAGCGATTTTTTCACTTCTACCGTGATGCATATAGGTCTTTGCCAATTCTATTGCCGCATCAGTATCTCCACGTTTTACAGCTCTTTTAAACCAACTCCTCGCCAATTTAAAATTACCGGCATCCCTGTATATCGTGCCGAGATTGTTCATAGCAGCGCTGGAATTACACTTTACAGCTCTTTTATACCAGTACATAGCCAAACCGCTGTTTTTTCGCACACCTCGGCCAACATCGTAATAATACCCCAAAATCGTAAATACAATCGTATCGCCTTCCGCCGCCGCTTTCTTAAACAAATAAAATGCAGTCTTATACTTTCTTGCCCAATCAGCCTCAAAACCTTGATCAGCACAAGATTTGATTTTCTGCTTTGCTATCTCTTTCCCGCTTTTTTTCACACCAAACCCCAAAATTAACAAATTAATGTGCAGGTCGAGCATCTCCCGCCCTATGCGGTTACAGCATTACTTGGCAAGGTATTTAGCAAACTCCTCGGGCGCCGGCCACCACAAGCCGCCATTTTTTATTCGATACGGCTGCGTCATGCCATCTTTATTTACTAACTTAAAGTGCTTCTCCATCGTGTATAAATACACGTCCCCGCACTCGCAGACATAATACACTCCTTCTTCCGTCCGATCTTTAAGACTATACCTCTTGGTGCTACATCTTTTATTCTTGCACTTGGGAAGCAAATCGCATCTATCTATTATGAGCAAAGTCAAACGGTATATACCCACAGGCGCAAGAAGCCCTACAACAAACATGCCTATGCGTATAAACGGTTCGGCAAAAAAGCTCGACATAATATATCCGCACGCCAAAAGAACGACAAACCAAATCACCGTAAAAATAGTCATACACCTATCCTTCTACTTTGCGAATTCATAGAGCGGGCACTGCCCGCCATTCCTTACTGCGCCCATATTCTACCATGAAAAGCGACAGCACCCTCGCCCTGCGCTAACGCAAAAAAATCACACGGCTTACGGCAAAACGGATATCAATTTTTCGGGTTTATATGCACATCTACGAACTTGCGTATAAGGCGCGCCATTGCGCGAGGGGAATGGAAGTTCTCCTTGAATTTTTTCCAAAGGAAGGACGGTTGAAGGGAGCGGCTCCTGATGTCGGAGCGCTTTTTGTTGGCCCAGAACTGCTTAACCTCCTGGTAATAATCCCACACCTCTTTGTTCGTGGGGTTGGTGCGAATGATAAGGTGCGGATATAACCAGAAGTAAAAGAAGTAATCGTCTGTAAGAAGCCGCTTCTCGGCCATGAGCTTATTAAAGGTCTCGGAGCCGGGAAACGGAGTTAGCATAAAGAAGCTCGTCTGGTAGCAGCCAAGCTCTTCTGCAAATGCCTGCGTTGCCTTCATCGTCTCCATCGTGTCCTCGACAAAGCCGAGAATAAAGTAAACGTAGGGCTCGATGCCCGCTTCCTTTATAAGGACAACGCTATTTTTCACCTGATCGAGCGTGATGCCCTTCTTTATGGCGCGAAGCACGTCCTTATGCCCGGACTCGACACCGAGCCACGTATAATCGCACCCGGACTGCTTTGCCTTTCTAAGAAGCTCCATGGGCAAAAGGTCCACCCTCGTCTGGAACCCCCACGAAATTTTTAAGCCGCGCTGTATGATTAAATCCATTATGGCTACTGCGCGCTTGATGTCCGCGGTAAAGGTGCTGTCCTGCATGATGAACTGCTTAATGCCCTTACGGTACCAGAACTCTATCTCGTCGACAACATTCTCCGGCGACCTGAACCTTACGTTCCTGCCGAGTATCGAGGACTGCGAGCAGAAGGTACACCTGAAATAGCAGCCGCGGCTCGTGAGTATGGCCCGCCTCGGATGCGTTTCGTACACAGGGTCAGGAAGCGGCATCGGAAGCTTGTCAACAGCCTCTATAAGAGGGCGCGACGGGGTCCGCGCTATTTTGCCGTCTTCCTTCTTATAATAAATACCGCCAACGTCCTCGAGCTTTTTTGTCTTGTTCACATAAACGTCCATCAAATCGAGGGCCGTTTCCTCGCCCTCGCCGCAAACAAGCACGTCGAACTCCTTTATAGCAGCGGTTGTCTCGGGTAAGGCGCTTGGGTGCACGCCACCGACAATGACCGGAATACCGGGGTTCTGCTCCTTCACGACCCGCGCCATATAAACGGAAAGGTCGAGCTGCGGCGTCATCATCGTAAACCCAACGACCTTCGGCTTTATCGCGCCAAGGTCGCTTATCATCTGTTTCCACTCGGGCGCGTCCGGGTAACCTATGAACCTTTCCTTGAACGCGCGCCTGCTCTCATCGGTAAGCGGAGGAAAGCCGTCGATTTCCATGGAGATGTATTTATCTTCGAAGACCGGGTTGTATATCTTAACCGAGTACCCGCGCTGCTTTAAGACTGCCGCAACGTAGAGAAGCCCAAGCGGCGGGTAATAATAGGAATAGCTCTGGTCCGCCGGCGTTTGGAAAAACGGCGGATTAATCAGCAGAATATCTACTTCTTCGGAGACAACGTTCCTTGGCGCAGTGCTCATGTATGGTAGGCTCTAGTGGTTTGTGTCGGCAAACCCGGCACAAACTCATCCTTTATTAATTTTTACCACATAGTTCAAACCCTGTCAAACCAAAACAGGGCGGAAAAAGCCGCTTATAACGCTGCTTTTATTCGAACAGGCCCGGATATCGAAGAAAAATACCTGACAGGGGAATATGCATCGGAAACGCTACGAACGAAAAAATACTTAAGCCGCGACCTCGACACGGTTACGGCCGTTTTCTTTTGCGCGGTAAAGGGCCTTGTCGGCTGCGGCAAGAAGCAGGTTGTAAACGGTATGCGAGTTCTCCAGTTCGGCAACGCCGACACTTACGGTAAAGCTTATCTCGATGTTGTCAAAGAAAACCTTTATCTCTGACATCTTCTGACGAAGCCTTTCGGCAAGTATCTTTGCCTCTTCTATTCCGGTCTCTGGCATTGCGATGGCGAACTCCTCGCCTCCAAGGCGACCTGCCATATCGGCGTCACGTATGGCGCTTCTCATGGCCTCGCCCGTGGCAGATATGACCTCGTCGCCAAACACGTGGCCGTAGTTGTCGTTTATGGGCTTAAAGTGGTCTATGTCTATTATCATAAGCGACAGCCGCCTTTTATAACGTCTCGCGTTATTGAACGAGGCCTCGAAGAGCTCGATAAACGCTCTGCGGTTGTTTAGCCCGGTCATAACGTCTGTGCGCGCAAGGAGCATGGCCTCGTCTTTTGTAATGCGAAGGCTTTCCTCGAGCGCCTTTCTCTCCGTTATGTCGTGGAAGTTAACGACAATGCCGCGTATTGCCGGATGCTCCATGTAACTCGTGCCAACGGAACTGTATGTGCGGTAATCCCCGGCAAAATTTCTCACCCTCATCTCGAGCGGCACCGGCACGCCCGGGTTCGTCAACGCATATTTTGTCACTGCTTTTACGCGCGGCATGTCCTCGGGATGTATCAGGTCAAGGCCCACGGAAGGATACTCTGCCACGCTATAACCCGATATCTTCTCAACGGAGTTGCTTACATACTTGATGTTATTGTGCTCATCTATCAATATTACAAAATCATTACTGTGCGCGAGAAGGGCCTCTATCCTTTCGCGGCTCTCGGCAACGGCCTTTTTCGACAGATAGTCGTTACGAAGCGCCCTTCTGTATATCCTGCAGCAAAAGAGCGTAAATACCCCGAATGCCGCTATGTATAAAAGCTCGCCGATAAAAATAGCGGTGTCGAGCTTGTACACGATGGGTATGGGACTATAGAGCAGAAAAGATACTGCGGTATTTACGACATTTGTCTCAAAGGACAGGCGAAAGATTATAGGCACTACGAACATTGTCGCAAGCATGGCAGGAAAATAAAACACCGCGGCATCCTCGTTAAGAAGACACACGGCAACCACGAGCCCGGCTGTTGCTATGTGCGACACAAGGCTAAGGTAAAGCTCGCTGTATGCGTGCGAACGGATGGCAGCCCGTATGCAAAAGAATATTAAAACAGCGGCAACAACGCGAAGGATGAGAAGCTCCCATAATTTTTCTGGAACCATGAAGCCGTCGAATACGGCAAAGGCAAGCCATATGACCACGGAGGCATACGCCGCCATACGAAGAAAGCCGAGCTTCGAGAGCCATTCGCCTTTACGAAAAGCTTCTTCCTCTGCCGGCTCGGAAAAATTCAAAGGAGCAAACAACTCTTTTATATTCTGCCAAATTGTCATTTTTGTATCCCGGGGGATATTAACTTAATACTACAAAGAATCCTGTGATATAAGTTTATTCCCTGCAAATATCACAACCCAGCATATACCGTTTAGAATGGTTTTTCAATAAGATTTTGTGTTGGTCTCGAAAATAACCAAGATAACAAGGATCAAAAGTTGGCTATTTTTATTTGGTGGCATAACCAGCTGAAAAATAAGGCTAATGAACGACGATGCTTCACCTGCCGTTAAAAAGAACGCTTAGCGGCTGCGCTTGGCGGGATTCCAAGACCATTTAGAACGAACTACCGGCACAATCTTTCAGAAAATAAAAAGGGCTGCGAACCTTGAGTCCGCAACCCCTTATAATCTGGCTCCCAGGGAGGGATTTGAACCCCCGACCCGGTGGTTAACAGCCACCTGCTCTGCCAGCTGAGCTACCTGGGAATTTTGTTAACCGGCGGCCTCTTTCCAGGATATCCGTATATGCTGCCTGACAAAAACGGCCGTCTTCTGCAAACCTCTATAATAAATGATTTTATAGCCGGTAGTCAAGAACCTTTCGCCGTAAAGCAGCATAAAAAAGCGCCGCGTACCAGAAACCTTGACAACAAGCGAACCGGAGATATGCTCTCAATAAGAACCAAAGACCGAAAGGAGGTGAACCTAAATGATACTAAAGCAAATCATGCAGACCAATCTGGTATCGGTATCTCCGGCAACAAAGGTAACGGAGGTGGCCAAGAAGATGCGCGACAAAAACGTCGGATGCGTGCTCATTACGGAAAACGGCATGGGCCTAAGAGGCATCATCAGCGACAGAGACATCGTGTGCTTTCTTGCCGACGGCAAAGACCCGTCCAAGACCGCAATAGAAAAACTCATGAAGAGCGCGGTCATAACGGCAACCATGTCAACCGACGTGTTCGAGGCAGGAAAGATAATGGCCTCGAAAAACATCCGCAGGCTTCCGGTAATGGACGGCGACATGGTCGTTGGACTCGTCTCTACGGCCGACCTCGCATCCTTTCTCGAAGAAGAACTCGACAACTTCATGAAGCTCGAGAGCGCGTACCAGCACTAAGCGTACCCCGCCCAGAACATCATCCTGCTTTGAACAAAGACCGCTTTGTACGCCCGCGTTTTGCAAAAGTACTGCGCGGGCGTACAAACATCTCTCCCTAATAGTGTTGACACTTCCTTCTATCTTCTGTTAGAATGTATTTTTACTGCGGGGTGGAGCAGTCCGGTAGCTCGTCGGGCTCATAACCCGAAGGCCGTAGGTTCAAATCCTACCCCCGCGACCAAATAATACAAGGGGTTAGCCAATCGGCTAACCCCTTTTTTTGCCCAAAAACAGGTTTTGTCTAACATTTGTCTAACAAAACTTAAATTTTATTACTCTCGTCAATTTGCCAAGTTGCTCAGTATTGCACAAATATTTCTCGTTAAAATTTATCTAATCATTTTGAAATAATTCTTCTATTGCACTCTTTTGCGAATTATAATCTTCCCTCGAACAACTTAAATAACTGGAAGCAGTATCTTCTGAAATCAAACCCTGTTTTTCTGCCATAACTACCACGTAAGCAAAATATTCTGTTCGACTTTTTGGTGCATTACGGATGGGGAAATAATCAGCTGTAAAAGAATCTCTTCCCATCCATTCATCTGTTGGTTCAAAACTATCCGCTGTAAAACTTTCAATCTCTTCAGTTCTGTGTGACCCATTCCATGCTTGATAACGAGCAACTGTATAACTTATACCAAAATGCTCCATGACTGTACGTAATCCGTTTTTCTTATAAATTTTAAAAACAGCATCTTTTGGTGCTAAAAATTCTGCGGCAAACGCATTGGCCCTTTGTTCAACATAATCCACACCATCACTTGCCAACAAACCACTGTCTAATTCCTCGTAGCTATCAACACGAATACGTTCGAGCTGTTGCTCCGGGTCCCAAAGTAAATGCCCTAGCTCGTGTGCTATTGTTGCTCTACGTACCCAAACATTTCCATTTCTTCCAGCAGTATTCACCACAATACCTCTTACTGTATCATTAGCAATAGTTGCACCGGCTATAACTCTAGGTAGCTCACATTGTAATAATGGTAAAGATAGTTTTTTAATACATAATTCACGTAAGCTATTAATTGGCTCATCGTTATTTAAGCCGAGTATTTTACGAGTATCTTCTGCCAAGTTGTATCCCATTTCCCAAGCAGGATGACCAGAAAATCCATAATTTTTTGAGGGAACAAATTTTTCTTTTAAGCTATTGCTTCGCAAACCTAACCATTCTTTTAATCTTGTCTCTGTGCTAAAAACCCATGCGGCCTCGTTAAAGGAAATTACTGTTTTAGGATTAAGTCTCTTATTTTCACAACTTAGACTTTTTAAACGTATTGCAAGGTTTTTGTCCCCACCAAACCCCTTTTTAAATGTAATTTCTCTTTCATCTAGACCTAAATATTGTGCTAGCTTTTTTAGCTTCTGTATCGGATTTTTCTTTTTAGGATTTTCAATATCAGCAACTTCTTCATTCGTTAATTCACAATATTTAGCGATATCTTCTTGGGTTAACCCAAGATTTTCTCTTCGTTCTTGAAATGTTTTTGCAGGTTCATCTTGCGCACAAACCAAAATCGCCGAGCCTTCATCTACTGCTTCTTCTAACACATCGATACCAAATGTTTTAAATGCTTCCCATGCGGTCAATTTCGAGCCTTTTGCACCATTACTGTATATCGCCAATTCATCTTGACTACGCACGAATATAATCTTCGACGACTTGGCGCGTTCTTCTGCGGTCGTTCCTTTGCTTTCTTTACCAAAAATTTTTTCGAATCTATTCATCCTATTATCTTCTTAAATAGCCGGAGGCTTGATTTATGTCTTCGTCCCATCCTAAATTTATTACATTATAACCTATACGACCCAATGCCTTACAAACTTCATTCAACTCTTCTAAGCTTCGTGCCGGATATCTACCCGATTTACCAGATACATAAATATCATTACCACCATTATTAAACCACACTTCTCCGCCACAATACGCTGCTTTACCACCTGTTAAGTTAGTATGAGTAACTCTTTTGCTCTCCAGGGTGTCGCCTGCCGCAGCATATTCTAAAATCATCGGGGTGTTCATTTGCATTATGACCCAAATATACTTGCCTTTACTTTCTCTATTCTCATCCTTAGTTTTTGGTGGGTCACAATATTGCCTACTATTTATTTTATTTTCTAAATTATCTACCCCGTCCGCTGTTGTTAATAATCTTTTTTCATCATCATTTCGAATTTTTATTTCATCGGGGAATCTTAAGGTATATGCCTTACGATAGATGTCCATTTTTTTCAAACGACACGATAATTTATTAATAGAAAGTATTATATTATACATCATGTCGTTGCTGGAAAGTCAAGAAAAATTGGAGGGGTTTCGTTCAGTGCTGTGCGGACAATTTGACAGCTTCAATACTTCTTATTTCGTTATGCATAGTATCCTGCTGTCTATTTATTCCAACCACCTTATCGAGCTTACTTCCTGCCTCATTATGGATTTCCGGCAAAAGATGACCATAACGGTCTAAGGTTGTTTGTATTGAGGCATGGCCTAATTGTGACTGAATGAACTTGACGTTCTCACCTTGGCTAATAAGTAGCGTAGCAAAAGTATGCCTCAGGTCATGGAACCTCACCCTTCTAAGCCCGGCTCGCCTTAAAGCAGGCAAAAATTCTGTCCTAACAAACTTGTCCGGGTCAAGTGGCTTGCCATTGCACTTGGTAAATATCAAATCCATCTCATTAGGGATTGACTTTAACTTATGCTCCTTAAGGATGCTAGCTAGCAAAGGGGTCATTATTACCTTGCGCTTTGAATTCTTGGATTTAGGCGTAATAAATTGGTCTTTATAGAGAGCGCGTCTTACATGTATAGTATTAGTAGCAAACTCTATATCGCCCCAGGTAAGCCCTAACAACTCGCCCCTACGCAAACCCGTTAGAACAGCCATAAGAAAAAATGCATAATATTCCGGCCTCACGTGCTGTAAAAAAAGACGAATTTCCTCAGGACTTAAAAAGTCCATCTCCTTATGCTCAACTCTTGGTTTTTCTACATGCTCGGCCGGGTTTTCTTTTAAGTATCCCCAACGTACCGCGTGCTTGAGCATTTCTTTTAACGGGACAATATGGTTATTTATGGACTTTGGGCTTAACCGAGGAACAAGCATATTATCCTTGTTGAGTATTTTTTCGTTAAGCTTGCTCGATACATATTGCTGTACCTTTGCAGGAGTAATACCTGTCAAAGCAGTATTTGCAAAAAACAGCTCAAGATGTACTTTTATTATATCTTCGTAAGAACGTAGCGTCGAGGGTTTGCATTTGGTCTTGGCATAGGTTTCTACCCATAGCTTGGCAAAATCTCTAAACCCTATTTCCTCTATTTTTTTGTAAGTGCCATTGTTAAGGTCATGCATTATTTCGGCAAGCATGCATTCTGCTTCTTTTTTGGTGCTGCCTCCCTTTTTCCAGACTTGCCGACCCTCGACTCTGTATATACAATACCAACTCCCGTTTTGTTTTCTTACTGTACCCTTCATGCTAGTCCCTGCTTGTTTTCCTCTATGTACTTAGAAATTTCCACCATTTTGAATCTGAGTTTATTGCCGACCTTGCAGTGTGGCAACGCATCTTTATATACTTGTTGATAGACCCAGCTCTGCTTTACTTTGAGATACTCACAGAGCTCTTTTATCGTCATTAGTCCGTCTGTGTTCTTTTCTTTTGCTAGCATTGGAAGCAATAGCTCTACAACCCTTTGTGCCGTCCTTTCCACCAACTCGTCTAACTCTAAAGATATTTCCGCTTTCATAGCGCATGGGTCTTTTCCTCTGGTCGATGTTTAGAATCGAGTACAGCACCATTGCCATGATTAAAGACTTTTTTACCTCCTTTTTTTATTTATTAACTTAAACTCCTCTTCTTTAAGAGGCCTGATTAATACAGCAGGCTTCCCATACTTTGTAATTATTAGAGTGCCTTTTGTCTTCTCTATCTCTTTTACCAAACGGGTCGCATAAAGACGCAAGTGACTAACTGTTATAAACTTCAAAGCACACCTCCCAATAAAAAATATTAAAAAACCCGGGGACAACTGTTGTAATTTTTGTTACTGTAAATATGGTCAAATCCTTTTGACTAAAAGTCAACCGGATTTTGGGCTACGAAAAAGAGTTGACAAAACAGAGGGTTACGACAAGCATAGAAAAAAGTGAAATTAAGTCAGTAAAGTGAAGGCCCCTTTTGACTATAATAATATATAGGAGCAAATTTAACCCAGGGCCTTAGTAAAATATAGAAAGGAGGGCCAAATGAAAGACAAGACGTATTACGCTAAGACTAGAGGAGCTGGCAAGGACAAACTTTATACAATTAAAAAAAGAGTTCTTTTGGGGCTTACCATTGAGGATATGGTAAAGCTTATCGGTGCCGAAGCAGCTTGTAAGCTTCTACGGTTTTATGGCGGCGTAAGCATGTACATACCTCAAGTAAAAACAATTCAGCGCAGGATATTGGATGCCTTGCTTAAAAATGAAAGTGCAAGACTTTTGGCCGATGGCATGGGGCGCAGGGAAGTTGTCGCATACTTGAGCCAAAAAACAGGAAGACCACAAAACACTATAAAAATGAAGTTGTGCAGATGGTTTGGCAATACCGAAGGCACCCAAGCACAAAGGGTCAAAATGATACTGAACGACCATTTAACCCAAGTGGTGCGGACGCACTATAACGTATTTAAGCTCCATGGCATTATTTAGCAAATATCATTTTTTCAAAAACTCGAAAACTGAGTTTTTACCCAACAGGGTATAAAAAGGCGCTAAATCGGTAAGGGAAGGACTCTTTACAATTTATTTTTTACTTTAACTAGAGGGGCATCCACACATGGATATCGATATTTTATCTAGTTCCATTTATGACAACAAGGATTTTTTAAAAATAATAAGTCAAATTAAAAAAAATATTAGTTCCTCTGTACCATATATCGACAAGGTGGTAGTGTGGTTCAAACAGTACAACTCAAAAATTGATAAAGAGGAATTAGAGAAATTTTGCACTAAAGCCATTACGCGAAAAGGCTTAATGCATTATTATAATAAACAAAAAAAACGCTGGCTTTTTAATTCTAAATGGTCTTATCGAATTATCCTGCTACAACCCAAACCTGAACTATTCGTATACCTAAAACAAAATACAACACAGGCATATCTCATTTCCCACTTTGAAGAAGCCTTAGACTATATTACACCTGATTTCGAATCAGCTCTTACTGTTCATGACTTTCTTCAAACCTTTTTAGTAAAAAAATGGCACGGCAAGCAAGAGCTCCATTGCCTTATTAATCATAAAAATAAAAACAAGACTACCTACTTTGCCAAACGTGGCACGCCTGTTAATTTTGTTATTTATAGTGGCAGGAATTCTAAAATTAGAAAGAATCAGCCATGTTGCCACCTAGAAATACGGTTTTTTGGCTCTTCGGCAGTAAAAAACAGACTTGGTATAACATCATTCGACGACATAATTAATTTTAATCATTATAATTTTTGGAAGAAATACATCAGATTATATCGCATAAGTAATATTACTAAACTTGGAAAAATTTTTACCAAAAATAAGTCAAAAAAAACCAAAGCCAGACTACGTAGAAAACCGAAACTTAAAAAACATGGGCATATTACTATCAATATCGATTTGTTGAATGCTCGTTCAGTTTTACATACTGCTACTATACTGAAATCAAACTTACGAGGTTACTACCGTTCTATGCAAGCACTGTTCGATTATGCAAAAATACTAAAAAAGTCTAGAGAGCTTCGTAGTGTTATCGAACAAATTGAGAATACTATTTTCTTACCTGGCCAACAAAAAATTTTATAGGATAATAATATAATATAAATTCTTTATATTATATATTATGTATACAAAAGTACCTTAAGCACAAAAAATCTTTTTTTTAAAAGTAGTTAGAGGATTTTTTAATTTACTGCACTCTAAGCTAATCCTATAATTTTTTTAAAGCACTAGGCTACGAATTATGCCCTAAAACAAATTTTAAGGCATGACTCTCTTATCCAAAGCTACCCTCCTAGCCATTACAACAGGATTTCGCCCCTAGGGGCATTATAGGCCCTATAAAGGCCAATCTTGAGGGGTAAAATTAATATAGGCTAGTGTAAAGGATGGGGGTGCCTACCAAAACCAGGTGACATGGCTAAGAACTGCGCTTTTTACTACCAACTACCTTACAAGTGTTTTTACTACCTGCAAAACCGTGCTTAGCTTTTCTTGGTCAACATTTTTTAGTATTGACTCAATATCCCTTTTGAGTTCCTTTTTGTCCTTGCCATGATGTTCGAACTCAAAAAAATCCTTCATTTGTACATTTAAGGCCCCGGACATTTTCTCTAGCGTAACAAGTGAGGGGTAGCTTTTGCCTACCTCTATTCTACTTAAATGATTAGGCTCTATGTTTACCAACTCCGATAATTTGTCTTGAGTCAGCTTTTTTGCCCGTCTTAGTTCTTTTATTCTAGCTCCCAGCAATTTTTGTATTTGCATGGCCTCTCCTTTTTTATAAGGAAATAATGTTCTTTTTACGAGGCCTTTTGAACGTCAATCAATGACTATTCCTCTTGTCTTTATAGTCTTTTAATGTATAATTTATGCATTAAAGGGCTTTTTGGCTTATTTTTTCTTCTTTAAAGGTTGGGGTTTTCCCCTTCCCTACAACTACCGAAAGGAGCCTATATGAGACTCAAAGCACTTGCTTCAATTCTTTTTCTATGTTTTTTGGTTTGCGGCTGCGCCATGAATTCCATCGATATTGTTAACTCTCCTCCTTCTAAAATCCTGCGCCTAAACGTAGCTGCCGTAACAATTAAGAACACTGCCGAAATAGAGCCTTGGCGCAACCAACCATATTCTAGCACCCCGAACCCTTTACGCGAAGGAGTTCAAGCGCAATTTCACAGTGCTGTTCTTAAAAAACTAGAAAACCTTTTTGTCTCTTCTTCTAACGGACAAGGCAAAGCCACGATAAAAATAGAACGAGCCGTTATTATGAACACCACCCAAGGCATAAAAAATGTCGTGGTCGTGGGTTGGTTTTTCTTGGGAAATAAAGAGGACTACATTGCTATCATAGACGGCTCTATAGAAATAGAGGACAAAAGCGGACAGGTCGTAGAAAGGATTTATTGGAAGGTCAAGACAAATGTTAGCGGCTCCTCTTTGACAGAGGCAAGAATAAGAGAGGCTTCTAGCAAAGCCGCAAACATGGCCTTGGATAAATTAGAAGGAGAACTCGAGGAACGAGCCAAACGGTACTTGCTTCTATAGCTACCAACAATTCCCTCTAGCATATTGTATCCGGGCATAATGGTTTCGTTATGCCCGTTTTTTATTGCCTCTTTCCTAACTACTACAAGGAGGGGGTAAGGGGGTTTTAACTTTGCAGGGTTTGGCTTCCTACTTGAAATTACCCCTCCCCAATAACTGTGGCATTTTTATATGTCAGCTTCTTTTTCTTAAAGAAGCCTGTTTTTATCTTTTCTATAAGTTTTTATTTTTCAATACATTGCTATTTAAAGCCTTAAATGATAAAATTCGCTTGAATCCGAACCCTTATAACTAATGACTGCTCCCGAAGAAAAGGCCCGGCTCGAAATAGACCGCATGCTTAAAGAAGCGGGGTGGACGGTTCAGCTTCTAAGTGAACTTAACCTCGGAGCTTCCAAGGGCGTTGCTATCTGCGAATTCCCGTTAAAGAACGGTTTTGCGGACTACTTGCTTTTTGTAGATAGAAAAGCCGTTGGCGTAATTGAGGCAAAGGCCGAAGGTACGACGTTAAGCGGTGTTGCAGACCAATCGGAACGCTACATAGCAAGCATACCGGAAAACCTTCCGCATGTTCAAGAGCCGCTTCCCTTTGCGTATGAGAGCACCGGGAGCGAAACTTTTTTCCGCGATACGAGAGACCCTAACCCGCGCTCAAGGCGGGTTTTTTATTTTCATAGGCCTGAGACTTTGAGCGAATGGATTGCAAAGTCCGATACCATAAGGGCGCGTCTCAAAAAACTTCCGCCCCTTATTACAACTAACTTAAGGGATTGCCAGGTCGAGGCTATTACGGGCCTTGATGAGTCCTTTGCAGACGACAGGCCGCGTTCTCTCATACAAATGGCGACCGGAAGCGGCAAAACATTTACGGCGATTAATTTTATATATCGCCTGATTAAGCACGCGGACGCAAAGCGCATACTTTTCTTGGTAGACAGGAAATCGCTCGGTGACCAGACATTTGTCGAGTTCACGAAGTTCAATACTCCGGACGATAACCGTAAATTCAATAACCTTTATAACGTGCAGCATCTTTCTTCCAATAAGCTCGATAAGGTAAGCAAGGTCTGCATAACGACCATTCAGCGGCTTTATTCCATGCTTCGCGGAGAGGCCGAGTACGAGGAAGAGGCCGAGGAGCATTCCCTCTTTGATTCCGATTTGAGCGGCGAGCGGCCCAAGGAGGTCGTGTATAATCAAGAGATACCAATCGAGACCTTTGATTTTATCGTTACCGACGAATGCCACCGCTCTATTTATAATTTGTGGCGGCAGGTGCTCGAATACTTCGACGCTTACCTCATAGGCCTTACCGCTACTCCTTCGAAGCAGACCCTCGGATTTTTTAATAACAACCTTGTCATGGAGTACGGTCATGAACGCGCCGTTGCCGACGGCGTAAACGTTGGTTATGACGTGTATAGGATAAAGACCCGGATAACCGAGCAAGGCAGCAAGGTCGAAAGCGGCAATTATATAGATAAACGCAATAAGCTTACGCGTAAGGTTAGATGGGAGCGGCTTGACGAGGCATTGGAATACGACGCAGGCGCGCTCGATAGGGACGTGGTAGCAAAAGACCAGATTAGGACGGTCATAAAGACATTTAAGGAAAAGATTTGTACCGAGATTTTCCCGGGCAGAGAGCATGTGCCAAAGACCCTTATTTTCGCAAAGAACGATTCTCATGCCGAGGACATAGTTCATATTGTACGGGAGGAATTCGGCAAGGGTAACGACTTTTGCAAGAAGATTACCTACAGGACGACCGGAGAAACCCCAAAGGAGCTTATCCAGAGTTTCAGGACGGACTTTAACCCGCGTATTGCCGTAACCGTTGATATGGTTTCCACCGGTACGGACATTAAGCCGCTCGAATGCCTGCTCTTTATGCGTAACGTACGTTCAACCGGGTTTTTCGAGCAGATGAAGGGTAGAGGCACAAGAACGATTGACCATAACGAACTAAAGAGCGTTACCCCGGACGCTTCGCATAAGACGCATTTTGTCATCGTGGATGCCGTCGGCGTTTGCGAAACGGATAAGACCGACTCAAGGCCGCTTGAGCGTGTGCCGTCTATATCTTTTAAGAAGCTTGTCAATCATATTGCGCAGGGCAGGTGGGACGACGATATGCTTACCTCCCTTGCCGGAAGGCTTGCAAGGCTTGATAAGGAAATAGGCAGTGAGGACAAGGAAGACCTTAAAAAAGCCGCAAAAGATAAAAGCTTGCGGGATATCGTCAATAAGCTATTTGATGCCGTTGACCCTGATAAGCAGGAAGAAAAAGCAACAGAACTCTTTTCGACAGCCGTAGTGACGGATGAGCAGTTAGAGAAGGCCAAGGACGAGCTTAAGAAAGAGGCTTGCCTTGTGTTCGATAGTCCGAATTTCAGGAAGCTTCTTTTGGACATTAAGGAGAAAACCGAACAGACTATAGACACGGTAACCATCGATAAAGTAGAATATGCCGGGGGCAGCGAGGCCGGGGACGAAAAGGCGCGCTCGACCATACTGTCCTTTAAGAAGTTCATGGAAGATAATAAGGACGAACTTACAGCCTTGCAGATTATATATAACATCCCTTACGGCAAGCGGCATTTGACGTACGAGCAGATTGAAGAGCTTGCCAAGGCCATAAAAAGGCCTCCGTATAATTTGCAGTCCCATGAAGTGGTCTGGGAGGCTTACGAGCGGCTTGATAAATCCAAGGTGCGCGGCGCGGGAGCAAGAAAGCTTTTGACCAATATCGTGTCTTTATTAAGGTTTACAATCGGCGAAGCCCCTCTTCTTGAGCCGTTTCCTGATACCGTAGCAGAGAGGTTCGACAAGTGGGTAAAGGAGCATAAGGCCTCGGGCGATGAGTTTACGCCTGAGCAGCTTGAGTGGTTAAGGATGATAAAGGACTTTATAGCAAAGAGCCTCAGTATAAATGTGTCTGACTTCGAGCTTCCGCCGTTTTTTGCCAAAGGCGGGCCTTATAAGGCAAAGCAGGTCTTTGGCGATAGGCTCGAAACCCTTTTGAACGAACTTAACGAGGTTCTTGCGGCATGATGATGGATAAAGATAATCTTCCCAAATTGCCCAATGGGTGGGAGTGGACACATTTAGAATTTATTGGAACTATAGCTGCAGGCGGGACGCCGAGCACTAAAGAGAAAAAAAATTTTAATGGTAATATAGCATGGATAACTCCAGCAGATTTAACTGGATTTTCAGGCAAATATATTTCAAGAGGCGAACGTAACATTTCTACGCAAGGATTGCAAACATCTTCAGCTAAGCTGCTACCCGCGGGAACTGTGTTGTTTTCGTCCCGCGCTCCAATAGGTTATGTTGTCATAGCTAAAAACGAACTTGCTACGAATCAAGGGTTTAAGAATTTATCTGTTAATGCAGCCTATATTTACAATGAATACGTGTTTTATTATCTAAAGGCAAGTAAGCGGTTAGCTGAAAAATTTGCTAGTGGTACTACATTTTTGGAAATTTCTGCAAGCAAATTTGCCAAGCTTCCTTTCCCCCTTCCGCCACTTGCCGAGCAGAAGAGGATTGCGGATAAAATCGAGGAGCTTTTTACAAGGCTCGATAAAGGCGTAGAAGAGCTCAAAAAGGTAAAGGCTGAAATCAAGCGTTACCGCCAGTCTGTTTTAAAGCACGCCTTTGAAGGCAGGCTTACCGAGGAATGGAGGAAGGAGAACGCCGATAAGCTCGAACCCGCCTCCGTTCTTCTCGAACACATAAAAGAAGAGCGCAAAAAAACTCTCGCTAAAAAATACAAAGAACTCCCGCCAGTCGATACCTCCACCCTCCCCAAACTACCCAAGGGGTGGGAGTGGGCACAATTAGGGAATGTTGGAATTATAAAGAATGGGCAGACTCCTAAGGAACTTCCAAAGAGTAGTGCAACAGGACTGATACCATTTTATAAGGTTGCGGATATGAATAGAATTGGCAGCGAAAAATATATGAATGATACCGAGATTTTGTTAAGCGAAGAAAAGACGAAAAAATTAAAAATCAAGGTTTGCCAAGAAGGGACTATTATTTTTCCAAAAAGAGGCGGCGCAATTGCTACTAATAAAAAACGTATATTGGTGAAACCGTCTGCGTTTGATTTGAATATTATGGGCTTTTTTCCCGTCGTAGTATCTGTAATGTATACTTATTATTGGTTTGTAAGTTTAGATTTAGGCAAGTTGTCGGATGGCTCTAATGTTCCGCAAATTAATAATGATGATATTGCATTATTGTTCATATCGGTGCCTTCTATTGCCGAACAAAATGAAATCGTCTCTCAAATCGAGCGGCATTTTTCAATAGCAGACGAGGTGGAACAGGCAATTGATGCAAGCTTAAGACAGGCCGAGAGGCTAAGGCAAAGCATTTTAAAACGCGCATTCCAAGGCCGCCTCGTCCCTCAAGACCCAAACGACGAACCCGCCTCAGTGCTTCTTGAGAAGATAAAAAAGGAAAAAGTAGGCGTTAATAATGTAAAAAAGGGGGGTAATCATGGTTAAGACTATGAAGTGGAGCAAGCTTTTATCTCAAAAGCGTTTTGGCGATACTCGTGCCGCAGCAAAGGATAGTGGGCGTTCTCCCTTTCAAAGAGATTATGATAGGATAGTTTTTTCTTCAGCTTTTAGGAGAATGCAAGACAAGACGCAAGTATTTCCTTTGGCCGAAAGTGATTATGTTAGAACCCGGTTAACCCACAGTATAGAAGCATCTTGTGTTGGACGTTCACTTGGAAGAATAGTTGGTGCGGAGCTTATTAAAAAATATGGAAAAGAACTTAAAGGATATACTGCCGATGATTTTGGTGCCATTGTTGCGGCCGCAACTCTAGCACATGATATAGGGAATCCACCTTTTGGACATTCCGGAGAAAATGCTATACAAGATTTTTTTACAGGCAATAATAATGGAAAGCAATGTATGCGTCGTGTAAGCGAGAAAGAGTATGATAGTAGTGCTGATTTTATGTTTTTTGAGGGTAACGCTCAGGGCTTTCGAATTCTTACTACATTGCAACACTCGAAACGTCCTTGGGGGATGCAATTAACTTGCGCAACCTTGGCTGCTTATATGAAATATCCGCGCGAAGCTTGTCACGAAGCAGAGAAGTTAAAGGAAATAAAATATTTTAAGAAGTTTGGTTTTTTTAAGCCCGAAAGGAAAAAATTTGAGAAAGTTGCAAGTGAAGTTGGCTTATTTCGAAAAAATATAGTCGACAATGTTTTTTCTTGGGTGCGTCATCCCTTAGCTTTTCTTGTCGAGGCGGCAGATGATATATGCTATGCGATTATAGATTTAGAAGATGGTGTGAGATTGGGATGTGTTAAGTACAATGAAGCGCAGAGATTATTGTTGAGCTTGTTTGTTAGCAAGAAAGAGAAAAATTCGGTTGTAAAGGGTTTAAAAAAAATACCCTTTGAAAAAGAGAAAATAGAATATCTAAGGGCAGCAGCGATAGGGGAGTTAATTAATCAATTTGCTGCGGCATTTATGATACATGAGGCAGAAATGCTGAAAGGAAATTTTTTCAAATCGTTAGAAGATAAAATAAAGGCGAATAAGGCGTTAAAAGCAATAAAAGAAAAAGATAAGTTCAAAGTGTATACAGAAAGAAATGCGGTTTATATAGAGGCAGCCGGATTTGAGGTTTTAGATTTTCTTTTGAATGCATTATTGGCATCGGCCCAAGAAGTGGCCGAGCAAAAGAAAAATGCTTCATATCGTGCCAAGAAGATTTTACAATTAATACCAGTACAATTTAAGAAAAGCAATGAAGAAGTTGATGAAGACCCATATACAAGAACGATACAAATTACCGATTATGTTTCCGGTATGACAGATTCTTTCGCTGTCTCTATGTACAGAAAAATCAAAGGAATAGCCTTGCCCCATCCGGGTTGATTTTAATGACCCTAAAGGATAATAAAACATGACCCCATCTGCGGCAATAGTACAAAAGCTCTGGAATTACTGTGGTATTCTCCTTAACGCCGGAGTGAGTTACGGAGACTACGTCGAGCAATTGACTTATTTGTTATTCTTAAAAATGGCCGACGAAAAAGCATCCTTGCCTACCACAAAGCGTATTTCCATTCCTAAGGGTTTTGATTGGAAAAGCATAAAAAGTCTCGAGGGCGATGCGCTCGAAATTCAATATCGACACATTCTAGAAACCTTGGGTAAGTCAAAAGGTACTCTAAGCATAATATTCAAAAGAGCGCAAAATAAAATCCAAGACCCTGCAAAACTTCGCCGCCTTATAGCCCTCATAGACAGCGAAACATGGCTCGGCATGGATATAGACATAAAGGGCGATATCTACGAAGGCCTGCTCGAAAAGAATGCTCAAGACGTAAAGGGCGGAGCTGGCCAATATTTTACGCCAAGACCTTTAATCAAAGCTATTGTCGAGGTAATGCGCCCGGAGCCGGGCGAGCGTGTATGCGACCCGGCATGCGGCACAGGAGGCTTCTTCCTTGCGCATCATGACTACCTTATAAAGAATTGCGGACTCGATAAAAGACAGCTTAAAAAACTTAGGGAAGAAACATATAAAGGTTATGAGTTAGTGCCAGAGGCCGCAAGGCTCTGCATGATGAATATGTTTTTGCACGGCATAGAGAGCGATAAGGATGACGAGACTCTTGTAGAGGTAGAAGATGCATTAATATCCGAGCCAGGCGAAAACAAACGTTTTCCTTTGGTGCTTACAAATCCGCCATTCGGAAAGATGGGTAGCATTACTATTACTAATGAAGAAGGCAAGGACAAAAAAGAAACGATTATATATGAACGGGCCGATTTTTGGGTAACAACCTCGAACAAACAAATAAATTTTCTTCAGCACGTAAGGTCTTTGCTTGAAATTAACGGCAGGGCCGCAATTGTAGTACCGGATAACGTGCTTTTCGAAGGCGGAGCAGGTGAAACCGTTAGAAAAAAGCTTCTGCAAACATGCGACGTGCATACGCTTCTTAGGCTTCCGACGGGAATATTCTACGCACAGGGAGTAAAGGCAAACGTGCTTTTCTTTGATAAGAAGGAAGCGCGTGAAAAGCCGTGGACGAATAAGCTCTGGCTATATGATTTCAGAACCAATATGCACTTTACGCTCAAAGAAAATTCTTTGAAGGTAGAAGCCTTGAGCGACTTTATAAAGTGCTATAACCCCAAAGACCGTTTCAAAAGGAAAGAGAGCGAGCGGTTTAAGGCATTTAAATACGACGAGCTTATAGCAAGAGACAAAGTAAGCCTCGATATATTTTGGCTAAAGGACGATAGCATCGAAGACGCAGAGAACCTGCCTGAGCCGGATGTCCTTGCGCGGGATATAGCCGAAAACCTTCGCGCAGCCCTCGCACAATTCGACGAGATAAAGGAAGAGTTGGAAGAAAAATAAAAAGGGGGTATGTATGGGGCAGAAAAAATGGTTTACAAAAGATAGGATGGAAAAATTGTTTAAAGATAAAGGTGTTGAGCACCACGATGATAAGTTGGTGTCATTTTTAAAAAATGCTTGGTATAGGATGAATAAAAAAACTGGTAAAAATTGTTTTGGTAAAAAAGAGTTCGTATTATGGTATTTGGAAGAAGCAAGTAAGGGCTGTTATTACTGTGAGTTAGAACAAGGTGGAGTTGAGGAGGTTTACGGACACCTATTTCGTGAAGGTAGGCGAGGAAAATTTTTGGAAATTGATAGAAAAAAACCAAAAGGAAAATATACGGAGAGCAATTGTGTGGTTGCCTGTTATCCTTGTAATAATGCAAAAAGCGATATTTTTGATGCCGAAGTTTTCAAAGATAATATTGGAGAGGCAGTCAAGAAGTGGATAGCTGAAAAAAGAAGAAATTAGATTTTTTACTGTGCAGTAATTGTGCAGTAACTGTGCTAAAAAGCGTCGAAGAAGAGGCCTTGATATCATGAAAAATAAATATTCTTTTGGCTATCCCAAGCAATGTACTGATTGTTGTAAAGATATTGGCGGACTTGATAATACGGTAGAACCTTTTTACTTGGAGAATACTGGTGGTAAAAAAATTATGTTAATAGGACAAGACCCCACCGTAAGTAATCCAAAAACAAGCGTAAAAGTAGCCTTGATGCTCGACGTAGATGGAACGCAAAAGAACGATAAAGGAAAAAATATAAAGAAAGGTGCTTTAAGAAAATGGGTTGAAGAAGAATTGAAGATACGTTTCGAGACCAATACTATATATGCAACCAATGTCGTTAAATGTCGTTTTGAAGATTTTAAGCACCGAGATAAGCATTTAAAAAATTCTTTTATGAAAAATTGCGAGAAATATCTCAAAAACGAGCTTTTAAATTATGAACCCGATGTTGTAATAACTTTCGGTGAGCCTGCGCACCAACTATTTATATCTATACTTGAAAATACAGATGTACCTAAAAAAATGGGTGGGGCTTTGTTTGGTGGGAAATTCTTTCGTGCAAGGTATAAAAAATTAAACTTTGATTATTCTCCATGTTTGCATATAAGCACATTTAGAACAGCTAATAAGTATGGGTGGCCAATTTCAAGGTTTAAAAGCAACTTAGCTAAAATGTTGGGTGTTGCAGATACTTCCAAAAAAGATTTACAAAAAGAGTTATGTGATAATTGCGTAGGGAAGATATTAAAAAGCGATACGTTTGAGATTGTTCGCAAACTGTAAAATCTTTTTTGTCTAACAGCTGTCTAACAAAACACCCAAAAACAGGCTAAAACTGGCAAAACCCATATTGTGGTCTGCTCGCCTTAACTCCTTAAAACCCTTAGTTTTTTTGTTATTGCTTTATTTTGCTTTATAGCTTATAAGGGGCTCATAACCCGAAGGCCGTAGGTTCAAATCCTACCCCCGCGACCAAATAATACAAGGGGTTAGCCAATCGGCTAACCCCTTTTTTTGCCCAAAAACAGGTTTTGTCTAACATTTGTCTAACAAAAAAATTTTACGAACACCGTAAGCTTCCCCTAAAAATAGAGCTTTAAAACCAGCTTTTTAGCATGTCTACGACACGTCGCTTGACGCCAGGCATAATCGTGCTACATTCTAAAAAGATCGTTCCTCCACGTATTTTTCCTCAATAACGCCAAAATAAAAATTCGAAGGAGGCGCTTTATGGCAAAGGTCGCACTGGAAATGGTGGAAAAAACAGGGATTAACGTCAAGGAACTCGTGGATTTGCTCGTAAAGAACGCGGCAGCGGAACTTACAACCTTCTACTATTACACCATACTCAGAGTAAACCTCATCGGCACCGAGGGCGAAGGACTAAAGGAAATTGCCGAAGTGGCAAGAATAGAGGACAGAAATCACTTTGAGGCGCTAGTGCCTCGCATATACGAACTTGGCGGCGCGCTGCCACCATCCATGAACGACTTCCACAACATATCGGCCTGCCCGCCGGCAATGCTGCCTAAAAACCCTGCCGATATAAAGGCCATGCTTACTGTTCTGGTGAACGCCGAGCGCTGCGCAGTGAAGGGATACACACACATCTGCAACCTGACCGCAGGCAAGGACCACCGCACTTACGACCTTTCTCTTTCCATACTGCACGAGGAGATAGAGCATGAATCGTGGTTTTCCGAGTTTCTTGGAGAAGGCCCGTCCGGCCACTTCATGCGCAGGGGCGAAACATCGCCTTTTGTTGGAAAGTTCCTTAGATAACAGCTTATGCCCTGCGGCTGCGACCATATTGGCGCCGCAGCCGCAGGGCCTGTCTCTCTTTAGTCAACCCGATAAAATCCTCGATATGGTAGAAATCGTATGTTCCCGGCTTTCGATTGCTTACCCGGCTATTGTATGCCATAATAACATATTACGCCGGAGACCATTATGCCAAACGACGCTGTTGCAAAAAAAATGATGTCCATTGTCTGGACTTACGCTGACAAAGACGCTGCCGCGCTTGCCGAAGTAAAGAATAGGATAGGCATTGCCGCAAAAAAAGAAGTGCTGCTTCGCTCCTCCGAGTTCGTAAAGGGCCTGACATTCAAGCTGCCCCAGGTATTCAACAGCGAGCCCTACTATATAAAGATCTGGAACTGGAGCGAGCGCGACAAAAACATACTCGGCGATTTTCTCGGCCATGTCTCCATGGACAGTTATCTGGAGCACGGCTTTATGCTAAGCGCTCTGGTTATAGACGACAAAGGAGACGGACCGGGCGAGATGTTCTCGGACATGATAAAAATGTCCGGGGCCGTTACAGACCCAAGCGAAGATAACATTCGCGCCTTCTGGGCAGAGCAGGTCAAAAAGGTCTTCGCGCATTACAAAGGAAGATAGCGGATTACGGTAAAACCCGGCCGAATTGGGCCGATAGCCTTTGCGTTATCATTCACAAGTGATATACTTAGACCATGCCCTGGCTTTTAATCCTCGAGTTTCTCGGCTGCTCAGCGCTTATTGTATTTGCCGGCATAAAGCTCTCTCGCTACGGTGACGTGATAGCCGAAAAGCTCGGCCTCGGTAGAGCCTGGGTCGGGCTCGTCCTCATGGCCAGCATCACGTCCCTGCCAGAGCTCATAAACGGCATAAGCTCTGTCACCATAGCCGACGTCCCTGACATAGCGGTTGGCGACATCATGGGCAGCTCCATCTTCAACATCGCGATAATAGCGGCAATGGACTTCTTCCATCGCCCCGGGCCGGTCTTTGCCTCGGCCTATCCCGGCCACGTGCTCTCGGCCGGATTCGGCATCGTGCTCATAGGAATAGCCTGCATCTCGGTGCTTGTCAGCGACCAGATACCGGCCATCGGTACAATCGGCCTTTACACGCCCGTAATACTGGCCGTTTACTTCATCGGCATCAGAAGCATCTATTACTTCGAAAAACGGCGCATTGCCGAAATAGCCGGAGAAATAACCAAGGCAACCATATACGACGACGTTCCGCTCAACAAGGCCGTCAAGCTATACGCCCTAAACGCCGGGATAATAATACTTAGCGCAACGGCGCTGCCATTCATCGGCGAAGCCCTTGCCGACGCAACCGGGCTCGGAAAAAGCTTCGTCGGAACGTTCTTTATCGGCATCACGACGTCTCTTCCGGAGGTGGTTGTATCTCTTGCCTGCATCAGAATAGGCGCAACCGACATGGCGATTGCGAATCTCTTTGGCTCCAACATGTTCAACATCTGCATACTTGCCGTAGACGACATCCTGTACACAAAGGGCCCGCTCTTGTCGGCCGTATCCAAGAACCACGCGGTAAGCGGCTTTACCGCCATGGTCATAACTGGCATGGCAGTTGTAGCGCTCACCTACAGGATAAAGAGCAAAACGTTTTTGCGGCTCGGATGGGACGCAATCGCAATACTCGCGACATTTTTCGCAAGCATCGCGCTGCTCTACGCCCTAAGAGGAAGCGGATAGACCTTTTCCATCTTTTGCAAGCGACTCAACCCCTGACACACCCTGATCAATTCCTTTAATTTTAATGCTTTACTTTCATATAATATTTGATAATATTTCTTTCCTGAAGATTACAACATGATTACCAGACATCCCAAAAATATACTTATCGCCGACGACAGCGCGTTTTTCCGCGAAAAAATGTCAGACATGCTTCTTGACGCAGGGCATACCGTGGAACTTGCTGAAGACGGCGACTCGGTGGTCGAAAGGCTCGAAAACGGGCAAACGGGCATCGATGCGCTGCTCCTTGATTTGAGGATGCCGCAAATGAACGGCTTTAAGGTGCTCGAGTGGCTAAGGGAGAACGACCTTGCCAAGCTGCCCACCGTCTGCGTAAGCGGCATAGACGATTCAAGGGAAACGGCCAGGATAATAATGGCACTCTGGGGCAAACGGCTTATACCCAAGTCCGCGCCTGACGCGCAGCTTATCTCGGTACTAAACAACACCATCTTCGGCTTTCCTGAAAAAGAAAGGGCCTTTGCCGAACTGCCGACACAGTGCATGCTCGGCATCAATCAGTTACGCGCAAGCATCCTTAACATCTCCGAGGAAGGCGCATTTCTGCGCGGCATGCCGGAGCGCCTTAAAGACGGCACCTCATTAAGGTTAAAATTCATGCTCATCGGAAAAAAACCCGTTACCATATTCCCATCCGCAGAGGTGCAGTGGTCAACGGACACCATGTCGCCAAAAAACAGATTCTCCGGACACGGCATAAAATTCAAATACCTCACCCCGGGCGAAAGAAACCTGATAAAAGATTTCACCAGAAACAGTTCTTCCACAGCGGCTTAAGACGACCGCTTGCCGGGGCGTTCTACCGCCCGAAATCAAAAATTTTTAAATTAGAAACTGCGGATTGCGCGCCAAAGGACCGCGTCATTCTTCCTTGGCATTGAGGATTTTTACAGCGCTGTGAAGGTCGGCGTGCCCGCCTATGAGCACGAGGATATCGCCAACGCTTATCTTAAAATCCCCTCTCGGGTTAGTATGCGCCTTGCCCTCGCGTATAATGGCCATTATCGATGCCCCTCCGGTGCGCTTACGGATGTCAAGCTCCTGTAGCGTCTTACCTAAAGACGGGCAATCCTCGGCAACAAAGAAACTCTCCATCGCGCTCGTATCGAGTATGCGCGCAAGGCTAACTAGCCGCTCCGAAGAAATCGACGGGTTTCTAAACATCGCATACCCTTCCTGCCTAACGATATCTATCTGGTTCTGTATGATGTTGCCGGGGATATTGTATTCCTTCAGCACGCGCGAGAATATCTCGACCGATGTCTCGAACTCCTCGGGTATGACCTGGGTTGCGCCAATTGAGTAAAGATCCTCTACCTCGCTTGTGTACCGCGTCCTGACAATTATGGTAACCGTTGGGTTTAAGTCCCTCGCCACCTGTACCGCGCGCCTCGTGCTCACCGGGTCCGTGATGCCTACGACCATCATCTTGGCCTTATCGATGCCGAGCATCTTTAATATCTCGTGGTGCCCCGATTCTCCGTAATAGGCCTTGTACCCCTGTTTCCTCGCCTTCTTAACCCTTTCGTGGTTTATATCAACGACGAGAAAATCTATGTACGTCTTCTTCAGCACACGCGCGAGATTCTCGCCGTTTAGCCCGTACCCGACTATGATAACGTGCTTTGATAACGAGGTCGTATGCTGCTTTTTTGCTGCCACGAAGTGCGCTCCAAGAATCCTGCCGATAGCAGCAGCGAGCCTCGGAGATGCCTGAAACAGGAAAGGCGTAATGGCCATGGAAAGCACCGAGACCGAAAGAACGAGCTGGTAGAGGTTGTGCCCGAGAAGCGCGTGCTCCTCCTCGGCCATGTTGACCAATATAAAAGAAAACTCCCCTATCTGCGCGAGATTGAACCCGACCATCAGGGCAAGTCTCAGTGGATAACGAAGGATCTGCCCAACCGCGGCAATAACAACGGTCTTTACCGCTATAAGCGCCGCGCACACAGCAAGAACGCTGATAATATTGTCCTTCAGGTACTCGAACTCAATTAGCATCCCTATCGAGATGAAGAAAAGCGAACTGAAGGTATCCCTAAACGGCAGCACCTCGGCGACAATTTGGTGAGAGTACTCGCTCTCGGCAATGACAAGCCCTGCAACAAAAGCGCCGAGTGCCAGCGATAGTCCGAACAGAGAAGCCGCCCACGCCGTGCCAAGGCACACGAGCACGATAGTGAGCATGAAGACCTCTCTGTTTTTTAGCTTCACGACTTCTCTAAAGAGCCTTGGCGCAAGGTACGACGCCATGACGACTATGAACACTATCGCGCCAAGGGCCTTGCCAAGCTCCTTGGCCATAAGAAGCCCGGTTTCGGAAGAACCAACCCCTTTGCCAAACCCCTGCACGACAAGCACCATGAGCACAACAGCAAGGTCCTGGAATATAAGTATGCCGACAGAGAGATTCCCTGCGGAGCTTCTTACTTCGCCCCTGTCCACGAGAAGCTTTAGCACTATTGCCGAAGAAGAAAGAGAAGCGATAAAACCGAGAATAAGGGCTACGTTGAAATCAAGGCCGTATATGAGGGTAGAGACCATTACGAAGGCGATGGTGATTAGCACCTGAAGGCCGCCGCCGATAAAGGCTTCGCGCTTTATGTCGAGAATCTTTTTTATCGAGAACTCGATGCCGATTGTAAAGAGGAGAAGGACTATGCCGATTTCCGCAAGCATTTCAACGGATCCCGCTTCCTTGACGAGCGCGAAGCCGTGCGGACCGATGATTATGCCGGTAACGAAAAACCCGACAATACTTGGCAGCCCGGCCCGCGTAAGGATAAAAACAATCGGGACCGAAACGGCCATCAATATTACAAGTTCTTTAAGTAACGGGATTTGTTCCACTGTCGTTTGTCTAAGAGAACTTCTTTTTTATCGTATCGAGCACTTTTTCCTCGCAAAGCACAGTAAGGCGGTCGCGCTCTATCAACTCGAAACCCGGAGAAGCAAGGAAGAACTCCTCGCCCCTCTCGACCACCACGGCAAGCGACGCCGACGGAAGCCCCATCTCTTCTATCTTTTTCCCGGCCTGCTCGTCCTTTATATCCACGGTAAAAGCCCTGAGTGCTCCTCCTACAAGTGTCGACACCTCTATGGCATGACGCCTCTTGGCCATATCGGCTATGTGCGCGGCCGCCGCGGCCTTGGGGTTTATTATCTCCTCCATGCCGAGCTTTATGCACACGGCATTGAACTCCCTGTCGTCGAGCATTACGATGCAGCGTTTTGCGCCGTACTGCTTTGCGATAAGCGATATTATGATGTTGTCCTGGTCCTTTTCCGTAAGCGCTATGACTATATCCGCTCCTTCGACGCCGGCCTTCTCGAGCATATCCGGGCGCGTGGCATCGCCGCAAAGTATCATGGCGTCAAAAGACTCGGCAAGCTTTGTGCATACTTCCTTATCTCTCTCTATGAGCGTAACCTCATGGCCGAGGTTTATGAAGTTCTCGGCCGTAAGACGGCCGACATCGCCGCCGCCGGCTATGATTACCTTCATGTGCCGTTTCTCCAAAATCTCGTTTTATTTATCTGCGCGCTATAATGGCGGCGCCCCATATCATAAGGGCGATGAACTCGAGCCTGCCGCCCCACATAAGGAATATCAAAATAAGTTTCAGGGGCGAGGCAAGCTCCGGTGAAACAATGCCGCCGGAGAGCCCGACAGTGGAGGCCGCGCTTACGACCTCGAAAACGCTTAAAAGCGGCCCATACCCGCTCATAACGAATATTACCGCCGAAACGATTACGGCGCAAGTATATAATGTTATAACATAAATCGCCGCGGATAAGCCGTCCTTCTTCCCTTCGTCCCCGGCAGACACCATCTCTCTTGGGTATATCGTTGAAAGCGCGAACCTCTTAAGCCCCTTGAATACGTCTATGGCACGCGATATTTTTATGCCGCCCGCGGTCGAACCCACCGAACCACCGACGAACATAAGAACTATCGCGAGCATAAGAACCGGCTCAGGGAACGCGGTTACTGGCGATAAAGTAAATCCTGTGGTCGAGTGCGCGGACACGGCAAGAAAGATTCCCTCTACGGCCTCGTGCGGGCCGTCGTAGATAACAGCGAAGACAATGCCGGCTATGGTCATGGTAAAGGTAAGTGTTAGAAACTGCGGGTTCGTCGCCACCGCGCGCAAGGCATCTTTCAGCGTTTTCTGCTCCTTTAACTCCTTATAATAGGCCATGAAGTTCGTTGAGCCGAGAAACATTATTACGATCAGCGGAAAGAACACCTGCCACGGCGAATACAATACCGATATATCGGAGACCGGGGCAAACCCGCCAGTGGAAATGCCGGCCATCGCGAGACTTACGGCATCGAATACCTTTATACCGAATATGAGAAGGAGAATAATCCCGGCAAGCGTAAAGACAAAGTACGTTAAAGCAACGGTACGAATGTTCTTCGTAATTCGGGCAAATACCTTTTCCTCTATAGCGTCTTTAAGAAGCGTCACAGCCGGACGGCCGGAGACAAGAAATACCGCGGCTGTTATGATGATAAAACCCAGGCCGCCTATCCACTGAAGAAGCGCGCGGTAAAAAACAACAGATCTTGGCGCGGTATCTACGGTAAGGAGCGAGAACCCGGTGGTGGTTACGCCGCTCATGGCCTCGAACCACGCGTCAATAAGCGGCGATCCCGTAAGGAACACAAACGGCACTGCACCGATTATGCTGGCCGTGAGAAAGGAAAGCGCCGCCACTGCCGCGGCCTCCGCGTCGGCAACATCCTTTTCAGGAACCCGTTTTATGAGAAAAACCCCGATAGCGGCAGAGGCGATACTCGCCGGCAAAAAGAAATACAGCGCGCCTTTCTCGCCGTACACCACTGCGCAAGCGGCCGTTACCGCAAAGACCGCTGCCATGACGAGAAAGACCGTGCCTATGTACTTCGATACTATCCTGTAACGAATACCGCTCATGATGCGAGAAAATTACTGCGCTGGCTGGTCTTTCGAGGTGTCGTCCGAACCATTCCCGCCCTTTACCTTGATGGCGGCTATCTCGGTCTCTATTGCGGCAACCTCTTCCTCTATCTTCCTGACCTTCTCGACAAGCCCCTTTACGCCTTCGTTGGCAAACGGATTTTCAGAGGGCGTCTTCGACAGGTCATAGACCTTGCCGCCGAGTTCGGAAAGAATATTCTCGGCCTCTTTGTGCTTTGAATAGGCGTTGTAGCGAAGCTTACTGACCTTTGCAACCTCTTCGCCCTTGTCAGAGGCCTTCTTTGCCCCGACCTTGACCGCTTCCCACCCGTTCTGTGCAGCTTTTTTGAGCTCTCCGCTCATTTTTTCCCAAAACGTAGCCATAATTCCGTCTCCTTCTCTATTTTATTCTTCCTTATAGATACTATATCATATGTGACGCATGTCAAGCCGCTAAAATCGGCAAAATGCGCGCGCCACAGCTCGAAATGTTTGCTTTTTGCGGCTTTTTTGAAGTATAATGACTGTCTATGACAACCATCGGGAACATTATAGACGGCAAGGCGGTTGCGGAGAGTATCCGCGAAGCGCTAAAGAACGAAGTCGCGGCAATGAAGGCCGCGCATAACGTAACACCCGGGCTCGCGGTCGTGCTCGTTGGCGAAGACCCGGCCTCAAAGGTATACGTAAAAAACAAGGGTATTGCCTGCGAAAAAGCGGGAATCCGCTCTGTGCAACATACGCTCTCAGCTGACACGAGCGAAGAAAGCCTTCTTAAGCTCATAAAGGAACTAAACGCTGACAAAGAAGTCCACGGCATTCTCGTGCAGCTTCCGCTCCCAAAGCACATAAACTCAGATAAAATCCTCGAAACAATCGCGCCTGAGAAAGACTCAGACGGGTTCCACCCGTATAATGTAGGCCGACTGATGACCGGGAGGCCCACTTTCGAGCCATGTACTCCGCTTGGCGTAATGAAGTTAATCGAGGCCTCGGGCATAGAGCTTTCGGGTAAGGACGCTGTCATAATTGGCCGTTCCAATATAGTCGGAAAACCAATGGCAATGATGCTTCTCCAGAAGAACGCCACTGTGAGCATCTGCCACTCGAAGACAAAGGATTTGGAAAAGAAAGTTCTCGCGGCGGACGTAGTGGTTGCCGCAATAGGAAAGGCCGAGTTCGTAAAGGGCTCGTGGATAAAGGAAGGCGCAGTTGTCATAGACGTTGGCATCAACAGAACTGCCGAAGGCAAGCTCGTTGGCGATGTTGAGTACGAGGCAGCGAAAAAACGCGCCTCCTTCATAACGCCTGTTCCCGGAGGCGTGGGGCCGATGACCATCGCAATGCTTCTTAGGAATACAGTGGACGCGGCAGCACGCACAATCAAAAAAGGATAACTGGCATGATAATCACGACAAAAAAAGATCCAAATGACATCCTTGAGTCGCTAAAAACCACCGGTGGAAAATCCGTTTACCTCTTTGGCTGCGACACGTGCGCAGAGCAGTGCAAAACAGGCGGGGCCCCTGAGATAAAAGAGATGACCGGGCTTCTTGAGAAAAACGGTTATAAAGTAACAGGCTCCTCCCTTGTCGACGAAACCTGTTATAACCAGCTCGTAAGACGCGAGTTCAGGCAGCAGGATGCCCTTAACACCTCGGATACAATACTTGTCCTAAGCTGCGGCGCAGGGGTAAAGACAGTTGCTGATAACGCAAAGGAAACTCAGGCAGTGCTTCCTGCGCTCGATTCGACTTTCCTTGCAAGTGTCGAGAGAGTTGGAAGGTTTTTCGAAGGCTGTTCATTATGTGGCGACTGTGTGCTTGACGCAACGGCCGGCATCTGCCCGCACACAGATTGCCCAAAGGGGCTTTTAAACGGCCCGTGCGGCGGCGTTGACAAAGGTAAATGCGAGGTAAACCGGGGTAACGACTGCGCGTGGATACGTATTTACGCGCGCCTCAAAGCACAGGGGCGTTTGGAGCTCATGACGCGCTATACGCCTCCGAAAGACCACTCGGTAAGCGTAAAACCGAGAACAACGCTTCTTAGATAACACTTGCCTCGGGAAAGGACGCGTTATTCGATGAAAACGAAAAGCGCCTTTCTGTATTCCGAAAAATTCGCTGACGCAATCTACGGCAACACGCACCCCATGCGCCCTGTGCGCCTGGCACAAACCTACGAGCTTATCAAGAAGCACGATCTACTTAATCAAACAGACTCAATCGAAATAGCGGCCACAAAGGCAACCGAGGATGACGCACGCCTTATACATACGCCCGAGTACGTTAGTGCGCTAAAGGCAGTTAATGACGGCACGCTCGATGCAATGGATGAAAAAGATGCCGCGAGGTTTTCCCTTGGCGCAGGCGATAATCCGGTATTTAAAAATATCTTCGAATGGTCGCTGTATTCAACAGGCGCGTCTCTTCAGGCTGCGGCGCTTATTAAAAACAAAGAAGCCCAGACGGCATTTAACATTGCAGGAGGGCTGCATCACGCAATGGCTGCAAAGGCCTCGGGGTTTTGCTATTTAAACGACGCGGCAGTTGCGATAAAGAAACTCGTTAACTCCGGCAAACGCGTTCTCTACGTTGACATAGACGCGCACCACGGCGACGGCGTTGAAAAGGCGTTCTACTCAACGGACAAGGTGCTTACCGTATCGCTCCACGAAAACGGGTTCTATCTATTTCCAGGCACCGGGTTCCCGGAAGACATGGGCGAAGGTAGCGGCAAGGGATACTCAATCAACCTGCCCTTTCCGCCCGGTACAGGGGACGAGCTCTTTGTATACGGGTTTGACGAAATCGTGCCGGATGCCGTAGATGCCTTCAAGCCCGATGTCCTTGTAACGCAGCTTGGTGTGGACACATTCGCAAGCGACCCTTTGACGCACTTAAACCTCACGACAAACGGGTTCGAGGAGATGATACGGACATTCAAATCATTCGACCTTCCGTGGATTGCGCTTGGAGGAGGCGGATATAACCTTGATAACGTAAAACGCGCATGGACGCTTGCGTGGGCGATAATGTCGGGGCAGGAAAGCGATAAGCTCGACATACTAAGAGACGCGCCACTTAATTCTTCGGCAAGCGCACGGGATGAAAAACAGGTGGATACGGCGATTAATTTCCTGAAAAAAGAAGTATTGCCGAGGATAAAGGGGCGATAATGGCGTACTTCGTCGGCGTTGATGTGCAGGCGTGACGCCTGCAGCAGGCCGAGGGCCTGCACCCAAATGATAATACTGTCATTGTGAGCGAAGCCATCCCACAATTTCGTCATTCCCGCGAAAGCGGGAATCCAGCGTCTTATCTCTGTCATTCCTGCGGAAGCAGGAATCCATTTTTCTGAAAGACATTGCGCTGGCCGCGCGGCTTTGGCCGTAAGGTCTGCAAGGCTACGACCCCACCGGCAGGCCGACGGCCTGCACCCAAATATTCCTCGATTAGTCCACGAACCTAACGCGATCACTTGCCTGTTACACGTCATGAAACAGGCGGAGCCTGCCTTAAATCGCTTCGCTCATGCGCCCCCGGTTTGGCGCCCGCCTCCTGTGCGGCCCGCTTAAGCCTTGCGTGACCTCACGGCCGGGGTTTTGAAAGAAACAAGTGCCGTAACCCCTCACCTTTTTCCTCTCCCCTTTTATAATAAGGGGAGAGGAAATTTTTGAAAGAACACTTTGCGAAGCAAGAACCGCTTGACTTCCAAGACGGTATCTACCCGGCTTAATTTGCCTTTGACCATTTTTTCAAATAAAGCTTTATGCCTTCTTTTTCTCTATCTATATAATAAATCCCTTCCTTTCCGTACTGATAATATCTGGAAATAAACATTTTAAACTCTCCATCATTCCGAGTTAGCTTCATTTCTTCTATTGGCATACCATCTTTATACAAAAAAACATTCTTCCAATTGTCATAAACATATTCGTGATCATCCAAAACGGTATATTCATATGCATTACCATACTTGTTGCCTTTGAATCTCCACATGGGTGCATATTCTTCAAAAATACGCCCTTTGCATTCAATATCTGTAATATCCAAAAGGTTAAAACATGCATTGGCTCCCGACGCAACTACAAGCATATCGTAAAGAAGATACATATGATATGCACCTCTATCGTCAGACCACTCCATTTTCTCTCCCCACACAGATTCATTTCTTTTAACAACCACCTTGCCGGTATTACGGTCAATGCGCTCGATAAAGCCAAAATCATCCAATATATAAATTGAATGTTTGTTTACTGCTATATCAACGATATCGCCTGTCGAATGCGGCAATTTCGCAGGAATATAATCTAGAACAACTTCAACACTGTTGTTTTTGTACGCAGCTATTCTTTCCTTAACAGGGTCGTATAAATATAAAGAACCATCCCAAACATAAAAGGCCGAAAAACCTATGTAGTCGGTACCATAAAAATCAGGACTCTTAGCAAGCCCAAGAATATCCTTTTTCTCAGGGCCCCAAGAAATTTGCATTATCAATTCCGGTTTGTTATCGGAAATAATTACAACTTCTTTTTTGTCACAACCCAAAACAAGAAAAATAATGCCCGTCAAAAAAGTGCATATCGTATTTTTGATTAAAACATTAAGTGTTTTCATAAACAATACATCTTACACGCCGTGTCTGGCAAAACATTCCTGCCGTATTTTGTCACAACCCAATTCTACCACAACCGGGCTCAAACAAAAACCCCATGCCTGATTATAATATAAACGATTTTTCTTTGTTTTTAAAACCCCGGGTATGGGGCTAAGCGGCCCGCTTAAGCCTTGCGTGACCTCACGGCCTGGGTTTGGAAAAGATTAAGCTCCGTAACCCCTCACCTTTATCCTCTCCCCAATCGCATTGGGGAGAGGATATTTTAGGGAAAACCGCCATAATCAATGGTCGAAAATAACTACTGTTGTTCAAATGATAATCCCTCTCCCCGATTGCAACGGGGAGAGGGAGAAAGGGAGAGGGGTACCGGGCTTGGTTTGCATTTTGTAATCTCCGTAGATTTTTTGTCGGATTACACTTCGCTAATCCGACCTACCAGGCTTAGTTTTTACACATCAGTTTTTCTTCTCTCTTTTCCATTTTTCAAAGCCTTCTTCGTATTCCTTCAATTCACTCTGTGCCGCTTTGTTCCCGGGATCTATCTTCAAAGCTTCTTTCGCCAAACCAATTGCTTTTTCATACTCATGTCTTCCTTCATACACACTTGCAAGACCCAAAATTGCAAGAACATATTTGGGTTCCTGCTTCAAAACACTATTAAACGCCTTTTCGGCTTTATCGTAAGCATTCTCCTCCAAATAGACAGCGCCAAGGAGAAAATAGTAGGGAGTTTTAGGAGATAATTCTATTGCTCTTTCAAGATTTCTTATAATACGCCCATTCTTGTTAAAATCAAACTTTTTCGTCACACTATCATCGCTACTCATCAAAACAATCGTCTGATTATAATACAAACTTTCCGCATCCGTCTTTCCAATTCCTTCCTCCAACAACGCAATCGCATTCAACATATCTTTCGTATAAACGTACAGCAAAGCACTTTCCGTATAAACAACAGGTTCTTTGGGCGCAACTTTTCTTGCAATGCCAAAATATTCAGCGGCTTTACTTATATCTTTATATTTTCCTGATATATATATTTGTCCCAACAAAAGATAGCTCTGATAATGATCGGCCTTCATCTTTATGGCTTCAAGCAATTCCTCTATCGCCTTTTTGTCGTTGGACTGCGCTCTATATAATACCCCCCGAATATAATGCACATTAAAATTATTATCTAATTGGGCGGCATCTAAGACCTTTACCGCTTCCTCGTTGGCCCTGGACACATCAAACCCATCAACCAACCCTGCTTGCACACCCACTGTTGTAGTTCCGTAGCTCCAATCCGACAACAACAGTACAGAAAAAGCACAACTTATAAGAAGTAAAAGCTTTTTCATTGGTTTTCTCCTTTAGTATCTATAATACTTAAAATTTAATCTTTAATTCAAATTCTATAGAGTGAACAGCGCCCGCCCCCAATTCTACCACAACAACCGCAAAAACAAAAACCCCATGCCAAATTATAATATAAACGATTTTTCTTTGTTTTTAAAACCCAGGGTATGGGGCTAAGCGAGCGGCTTAAGCGGGCCGCACATGAGGCGGACGCCAAACCGGGGGCGCATGAGCGAAGCGATTTAAGGCAGGGTTTGACGCGGGGTGGCTGTGCGGCGGGGCCGCAGCCCTCGCACGTCCCATACCCAAAAGCCGCCCCGCAGGGGCAAAGCTTCGATAAACACCAAATTCCCGCCTGCGCAAGAATGTCAGCTTTTACTTTCGGGTGCAGGCGTCACGCCTGCCGCGAAAATCGGCGGCCTCAAGCCAGAGAAATCCTTTGCGCCAGCCGTATTATTCTGCTAATTTAATGAAATGCACTCCGCCGACCTCGTACCATTAATCGCAGGACTGATGATACTCGTCTCGAGCATGATTTCTCTTCGGTTCGGGATATCTGTTGCCGTTATCGAGATACTTATCGGCGTGCTCGCAGGCACAGCCGGGCTCGAGCCCGCTGACTGGATGATATACTTTGCCGGGTTTGGCGGCATAATACTCACCTTCCTTGCCGGAGCGGAGGTGGACTTAAAGCTCCTTAAGGAAAAATTCTCGCAAAGCCTGCTTATCGGCCTCGGTTCATTCGGAGTACCACTTGTCTTCACATTCATATACACGTACTTCTGGGCCGGATGGAGCTTAAACGCCTCTCTCATTGCCGGAGTGGCTATGAGCGAGACATCCATAGCAGTCGTCTACTCCGTGCTCCTCGAGACAGGGCTCATAAGAACGCAGACCGGAAAAACGCTCATGGCCGCGACATTTATCACCAACACCGGCACAGCGCTCATGCTAAGCATACTATTTGCCAAGCTCACGCTCTATATGTGGGTCTTTATCATCGTCTCGATAGGCGTCATATACCTCGCCACCAGGTTCTCGCACCTTGTATTCGAAAACCCCGTATTCAAGAACAAGGTCGTTGAGCCGGAACTGAAATACATATTCGCCCTTCTTTTGGTGTTCATATACTTCGCGAACCTCGGGGGCGGACACGCCATTTTACCTGCGTTTTTACTGGGTCTTTTCATGTCCAGGCATTTCGCGGAGGTAAAGACCGCGTCAAACGTCAAAGGCCGCATCCGCATCGTTGCGTTCTCGCTCATAACGCCGGTGTTCTTCATCGTCGTAGGCATGAAGGTGCAGCTCTTCGTGGTGCTTGGCGCGTTCGTGATGTTTTTCGAGCTCTTCATCATAAAGCAGGTATCGAAGTTCCTCGGCGTGTACTTCATCGCGAAAAAGATTTTTCCGCAGGGCGACGACATGTACTCTACCCTTCTACTTAGCACGGGCCTTACCTTCGGCCTCATAGCCCTGATGTTTGGCCTTAAGTCCGAGTACATAACCCAGACGCAGTACTCTGTGCTTACGGCAGTATTGATAGCGAGCGCTGTTGTGCCGACCTTCATCGCGCAGAAATGGTTCATGCCAAGGCACTTGGAAGACATCAACACCGCGCCAGATAAGGACGGAAAATAACATTATGATAATCGGCGTGCCAAAGGAAATAAAAGACAACGAGTACCGCGTAGCACTTATCCCGTCCGGTGCCAGGGCCCTCATAGAAGCAGGGCACGATGTGCTTATAGAGAAAAACGCAGGCACTGAGAGCGGCTTTCCTGACGAAGATTACTTAAGTATCGGCGCAAAAATAGTTGCTACGGCAAAAGAGGCGTACTCGGCCGACATGGTAGTGAAGGTAAAGGAGCCGCTCGAGAGCGAGTACGTATACCTAAGGCCCGGGCTCATACTCTTTACCTTCCTTCACCTCGCGTCCAATAGAAAGCTCCTCGACGAGCTCGTTTTAAAAAAGGTCTCGGCAATAGCCTACGAAACAGTCGAGACGCCGGATAAGAGACTTCCGATACTAAAACCCATGAGCGAGGTTGCGGGCAGGCTCTCTGTGCAGCTTGGCGCAGAGTACCTTATGCGCCACCACGGCGGCAGAGGCATACTTTTAGAGGGCGCAACAGGGGTAGAGCGCGGCTCGGTCGTCATAATAGGCGCGGGCATAGTCGGGCAAAACGCCGCAAAAACAGCGCTTGGATTAGGCGCGGATACGCTGGTACTCGACTCTAACCCCGACAAACTCGGGCATATAGAGGACATGTTCCTTGGCAGGATAAAAACGCTTATCTCCAACTCCCATAACATAGAGCACGCTGTAATGGGCGCGGACCTGCTTGTCGGCGCGGTGCACATACCCGGGGCAAGGACGCCTATACTGGTCAAAAAAGAGCTTGTGAAAAAGATGAAAAAAGGCTCTATAATCACGGATGTAGCCGTTGACCAGGGCGGTTGCGTCGAGACCATTCGCCCTACCACCCACTCCTCGCCAACCTATGTGGTAGACGGCGTCATACACTACGGTGTGGCCAATATGCCCGGGGCAGTGCCCCGGACCTCGACCATAGCGCTGACAAATGTCACCCTATCCTATCTTCTAAAACTCGCAAACCTCGGTGTGCAAAAGGCAGCTATGGAAGACAGCGCCATACTTTGCGGCATAAACACCCTAAACGGCAAGATCACGAACCGAAACCTGGCCGCCTCCTTTGGCCTGGAATACGCCGAGGCAAAAGGCCTTTTTTAGGGATTTATCCCCAAACCTTAAAATCTTTTAACCCCGTGAAAATTCGTGCTTTTTCCTTGACTAAGGGCCCTAAATAGGATACCTTTACAATTTAAACGTGCCCAAAGGTGCGGCAGGTCTTTTTTTGCTTTTTCAAGGGTGGTATTTACCCAATTTTACTATTCGGAGCGTTATTTTGAAGGAATCGGTTGGTCAGGAATTCGAACAGCGACTTGAGAGACTAAAAACCTTAAAACAAAAGGGCATTAATCCGTACCCTAACGACTTTAAGCCTGAGGCGAGCTGTCTTTCATACATAGAAAAGTTCTCGCCAAAGAACAAGGAAGAACTCGAGGCCCTAAAGCCCGGGGCAATAATCGCCGGACGCGTCATGTCGCGCCGTGATTTCGGAAAGGCCTCCTTCGCGCACGTGCAGGACGCAAGCGAGCGGCTCCAGGTGTACTTCAAGAAGGACGGGCTTGGCGATGACGGCTGGGCGCTATATAAGGAAATAGACATAGGCGACTTTGTCGGCGTATCGGGCACGCTTTTTCGCACAAAGACCGACGAGCTGACACTCGAAGCGACTTCTCTTAAGCTTCTCTCAAAGGGCCTTCGCCCTCTTCCGGAGAAGTGGCACGGCTTAAAGGACGTTGAATCTAGGTACAGACAGCGCTACCTCGACTTGATGGTCAACAAGGACGCGCGCGATGTGTTCCTTAAGCGGACGGAAATAATCCGGCTCGTAAGGGAGTACCTCACAACGCGCGGCTTTATAGAGGCCGAAACCCCGATGATGCAGCCAATCCCCGGGGGCGCTGCGGCAAAGCCCTTTGTAACGCACCATAACGCGCTCGATATGGACCTGTATCTAAGGATTGCGCCGGAGCTCTACTTAAAGAGGCTCCTTGTCGGCGGCATAGAGCGCGTGTTCGAGATAAACAGGAACTTCAGAAACGAAGGCGTATCAACGCAGCACAACCCTGAGTTCACGATGCTCGAGTTCTACCAGGCTTATGCAACGTACGAGGACATGATGGACCTTACCGAGGACATGATAAGCTCCATTGCCATGAAGCTTAACGGCTCCATGAAGATAACCTATCAGGGCACAGAGCTCGACCTTACGCCGCCGTGGAAGAGGATAACGGTAAACGACGCGATACGCGAGTACGCGAAACCGCCCGAAGACGTGTTTACTGACAGGGACAAGGCCTTTGCATTTTTAAAGACCCTTGTAAAAGACGCGAAAAAAGACCTTTCGCACGGCGCTATACTTCTTGAGATATTCGAGCAAACGGCAGAAGGAAAGTTCGTGCAGCCGACCTTCGTTACCAAGTACCCGGTCGAGGTCTCCCCTCTTTCGAGAAAGAACGAAAAAGACCCTACTGTCGTGGACCGCTTCGAGCTTATCGTATGCGGCAGAGAGATAGCCAACGCCTTTAGCGAACTTAACGACCCTGTAGACCAGAGGGAAAGGTTCGAGGCGCAGGCAAAAGAAAGAGAAGGCGGGGACGAAGAAGCTCAGCCCATGGACGAGGACTTTCTACGCGCCCTTGAGTACGGCATGCCTCCTGCAGGGGGCGAAGGCATTGGCATAGACCGCCTTGTGATGCTCCTTACGGACTCGCCGTCGATACGCGATGTAATTCTATTTCCGCACCTTAGGCACGAGACAAAGGAATAAACGGCTGCCGTGGGATATGAGTGGTTCATAGCGCTACGCTATCTGAGGGCAAAGAAAAAACCGACGTTTCTCTCGGTCATATCGGCGATATCGATACTCGGGATAACCGTTGGCGTAATGGCCCTGATAATAGTGCTCTCGGTAATGACAGGGTTCGAGGAAGACCTTAAAAAGAAGATCCTCGGCATGAACTCGCACCTGATACTTAGCGAGTTCGGCTTAAAGAACTCGATGACGAATTACCGCGAGCTTAACGACAAGGTGGCAAAGGTCGAGGGCGTTACCGGCTCCTCGCCCTTCATATACAGCCAGGGGCTATTGTCTTCGGGCGATTCGGTTACAGGTGTCGTAATACGCGGGCTCGACCTTTCGACATATTCGAAGGTCATCGTGCTCGATGAAAAGATAAAGGCCGGCAGTATCGAAGGGCTTAAGGTGGGGTTCAAGGAAGCTGCGGGCTCCGGCAAGCTTCCGGGAATAATGATCGGCAACGAGCTCGCAAGAAGCCTTGGTGTAAGGCTTGGCGACGAAGTGAACATGATCTCGCCGACCGCAAGCAGGGCCCTTGCAGGAGCAGCGCCAAGGATGGCGAGCTTTAAAGTGGCAGGGATATTTTCCGTCGGCATGTATGAGTACGATTCGAGCCTCGCGTTCGTCTCTCTCGAGAACGCGCAGACGTTTTTCAGGCTCGGGAACACGGTATCGGGCATAGAGGTGACGGTAAAGGACATCTACGCCGCGCCCGACATCGGCAAACGCATACGCGAGAGCATAGACCCGACACTCTCGATAAAGACATGGATGGACATGAACAAAAATCTCATGGCCGCGCTGAAACTCGAAAAGGTGGCGATGTTCATAATACTGTCGCTGATAATAATAGTAGCCGCGCTAAACATCATAAGCACGCTCATAATGACCGTTATGCAAAAGGGCAAGGAAATAGCCATACTCAAAAGCATAGGCGCTACATCAGGCGGGATAATGAAGATATTCATGATAGAAGGGGCGATAGTCGGCGTGATAGGGACGACTCTCGGGACGGTGCTCGGCATCCTTTGCGCAACGAACCTCGAGGCGATACTTCTCTTTCTAGAGAACACCTTCGGCTTTCGCATCCTGCAGCCAAGCGTATACTACATAGACCGGCTGCCGTCAAAGACCGAGCCGGAGTTTGTCATAGCAATAATCGCGATATCGCTCGCAATAAGCTTTCTCGCGACGATATATCCGTCATGGAAGGCATCCAGGCTTGACCCTGTCGAGGGACTAAGATACGAGTGAGGTGAATCATGACGCTTGATAACGACGCTCTTACAAAAATAAAAGACAAGGCCGAAAAGTATTTCTTGAAAGGCAACTTCAAGGACGCCTTCAAGACTTACGACGAAATCCGGACCTACGGCAAGAAAGACCCGCGAATACTGATACGCATCGCAGAGATAGCGAGAAAGATGGAAGATACCAAGGCAGCGGTCGCGGCGTACAAGGAAGCGGCCGACGCGTTCACCAAGCTCGGGTTCATAATCAAGGCCATAGCGGTATCGAAGATAATCATCCAGATAGACCCCTCGGACAAGGAAACGCAAAAACGCCTTGCCGAATCCTACGCCGAATCGACACATCCGGGAGGAAGCGAAATACCGCCGCCTGCCGCAGCTCCTGCCAGGCCGGCAGCCCCTGCAGCAGCGCCTGCGCCCAAACAGGAGATAAAACGCGAGTTCCCGAGAACCCCGCTATTCTCAGATTTCACGCGCGAGGAACTCACCGACGTTGTAAACAAAGTCAAGTTCCGTTCATTCAAAAAAGACGACGACGTAATAAAGTCCGGGGACGAAGGCTCTTCGATATTCATGATAGTGCAGGGCACGCTTGCCGTAATCGCCAAGGACTTTAGCGGCAACGAGATGACGGTCGCCACCCTCGATAAGGACAGCGCCTTCTTCGGCGAATTCGGGTTCTTCTCGAACGCGAAGAGAAAGAACACCGTCAGAGCGCTCGAAGACCTCGAACTCCTGGAGCTTACAAGGGCTGACCTCGACGCCATAATAGCCGCGCGTCCGCGCGTAAGCCAGGTGCTCTTCGACTTCTACAAGGAGCGCGTTGTCGAGAACCTCCTTGCCAGATCCCCGATATTCAATGTCGTAAACGAAAAGGACCGCAAGAGCTATTTAAAGGAACTCGAGCTCAGAAAATTCCACAACGGCGACTATGTCTGCAAGCAGGGCGAAAAAGGCGATGAAATGTTTTTGATAAAGAGCGGGCACGTCGGCGTGTGGATACAGGAAGGCAGTAACAAAAAAACGCTCGGCGAACTTTCCGAAGGCGACTTTATCGGAGAAATCGCGCTTGCGACCTCGAAGCCGCGCATCGCCAACGTCACGGCCATCGGCGAGGTCGAGGTACTGACCTTTACGCGTAACATCCTCAAATCCATGCTCGAAACATATCCGGCCATAAGAACCGCCTTTGAGGGCTTAATAAAAGAAAGGGTCACGGAGGCCATGAAGGCCAAGCAGGACGCCTCCGCAATGATATAGGGAATGCCGGGCATAAAGATAACCGGACTTAAAAAGACCTACGGAAACGGCAGAGAAGCGCTCGATGTCCTTAAGGGAATAGACGTGGAGTTTTTCGAGGCCGACACCGTTGCGCTGGTTGGCGCCTCGGGCGCTGGAAAATCCACGTTCTTAAACCTGCTCGGCGCTCTAGACAGACCATGCAGCGGCAAGGTCGAATACGGCGATACGGCTGTCTTCGATTTGAGCGACACAGCTCTTGCTGCATTTAGAAACTCGACCGTGGGCTTCGTGTTCCAATTCCACCATCTCCTGCCGGAATTCACGGCAATGGAGAACGTGATGCTGCCGGCACTTATAAACGGACAAAACAAGGCCGCGGCCAAAGAGCGCGCAAAAGAGCTTCTGGGCTCGGTCGGGCTTTCGAAAAGGCTCACGCACAGGCCGGGAGAGCTTTCGGGCGGGGAGCAGCAGCGCTGCTCCATAGTTAGGGCCCTCATGCAGCGCCCGAAGGTGGTGCTTGCCGACGAGCCTACCGGCAACCTGGACACCAGGACAGGCGACTCGGTCTTCGAAGTGCTTCTTAAGCTCAACGCGGCCGAGAAAACAACGCTCATCGTAGCAACGCATAACGAAGCGCTAGCTTCGAAGATGTCGAGGAAGCTGGAAATGATAGACGGAAAAATACACGAAAGGACGCTTTTAAAGGCTTAGCGTGTACATGTTCCGGTCTTTAGTTATCTTTGTTATTATGCTGGCGGCCCTGCTCTACGTAGCACAGGCCGTAGCCGACGACAAACGAGTATTCGGGGTGGTACTGATGCCGCTCGAAATGCACTCGACCACGGATATCTCCGGCGAACGAAGAGCGCTCATGGAGGCCGTTGCCAACGGGCTCTACGAGAACGGCGCCGAAATAAAAGGCCTTGATACCCTAAGGTCCATGTACGAGACCGGGCAGAAGACGTTTGACGAAGAGTCCGGTGTAACGCTTGCAAAATCCCAGGGGGCGGAGTTCGCCGTGGTCGGCGCTCTCGCGCTGCTTGGCAACACGTATACCGCAAACTGGAGGATAGTGGACGCAAAAAGCGGCACGCTCGTATATTTCTTCAACATAACCGCCGGCAGCGCCCAGGAGCTTTCCGAAAAGACCAAAGAGGCCTCGACCCTGATATTCGACAGAATGAAGGCCGCGCTGTACGCAAAACCCGCGGACAAAGAGGTCAATATCGCGCTAATTACCGTTTCCGGAAACGAGCGCGTCGACCAAACGGCCGTGCTGAAAAAGATAAAGAGCAAAACCGGCGCCCCGTACATGGAGGACGACGTGAACGACGACATACGCTCGATATACTCGATGGGCTATTTCGACGACATCGCCGTCGAACTAAGGCCGTCGCAAGGCGGACTCGAACTCGCCTTTCTCTTGAAGGAAAAACCGACGATAATCGGCATTAGCGTCTCAGGCAACAGCGAGATAAAAGACGAAAAAATGCAGGAACTGCTAACCGTCAAGCCTTCCTCCATACTGAACAAGACCGAGGTCAAGGAAACGGCCGAGAGAATAAAATACGCCTACGAGCAAAAAGGGTTTTATCTCACCGAGGTAACGCCGACAATCACGATAGAAGACAACGGCGCCCAGATAACCTTCAAGGTTAACGAAGGGCCGCAGGTAAAGGTGCGCAGCATTACATTCATCGGTAACGAGAAGTTTTCCGCAAGAAAACTCAAGAAGAAGATGAAAACCAAGAGAAAAGGGTTCTTCTCATTTATCACCGACTCGGGCAACTTCGACCACTTCACCTTCGACGAGGACATATACTCGCTTCAGAGTTTCTACCTCGACAACGGCCACATAAACAACGCCGTGCTCGGGCAAACCGTGCTGCTAAGCGAAGACAAACGCTGGTTCGACATCACCATCGTCGTTTCCGAAGGAGAGCGTTACTCGATTGGCGACATATCCTTTGCCGGCGACGTCATAACGACCTTCGAAGAGCTATTCGACAAACTCAAGATAGAAAAGGGCGACGTCTATAACCGCTCCAAGCTCACGCAGAGCATCGACGGGCTCGAAGACCTGTACGGCGACAAGGGCTATGCCTACGTGGACATATTCCCGAAGACCAAGATCAGCGAGGAAAACAAGAACGTAGACATAACCTTCGACATAACGAAGAACGAGCTTGTGTACATCGAAAGAGTGGACATACGCGGCAACACCAAGACCAAGGACAAGGTAATACGCCGCGAGGTGGAGCTTGCCGAAGGCGACCTTTACTCGTACACGGCGTTCAAGAGCAGCAAAAACAATCTGCGGCGCCTCGGGTACTTCGAGGACGTAAAGCTCGCCAAGAGCGAAGGCAGCGGCCCGAACAAAATGAAACTCGACGTAGAGGTAAAGGAACAGCCTACCGGACAGGTAACCTTCGGCCTCGGCTACAGTTCCTCGGACAAGCTCACGGCCACGGGTTCCATATCACAGGACAATTTCTACGGCACAGGCTTAAAGCTTGGGCTCTCGGCAACGCTTAGCGCAACGAGCTCTAACTACGTCTTTAGCGTGACCGAACCGTGGCTGTTTGACAAGCCCCTTAGCGCAGGCTTCGACGTCTACAACAGCTCGCGCGAATACGGCGACTTTAGCGAACATAAAAAAGGTTTCGACGTACGCCTTGGTTTTCCGCTCTACAAGCGCGTGCTTCGCGGATACGTCACCTACCGCCTGGAAGACGTCTGGATAAACGACGTCTCGCCAACGGCCTCGCAAAGCCTGCTTGGCATACTCGATGACTCGCGGCTTAGCAGCATGAACTTCACGGTGGCCTACGACACGCGCGACGATTTCTATTTTCCGCGCGAAGGCGCCAACGCATGGGCCTCGGTCGAAGTGGCCGGCGGGCCCCTTGGCGGCACGACCTACTTTACCAAATACGAGACCTCGGGTATCAAATACTTTCCCCTGCCGCTCGAGACAGCCGTATCCATACGCAGCACGTTCGGATACGTAGACGACTTCGGTGGCAAGGAAATTCCCATAAACGAACGGTATTTTCTCGGCGGCATGAACTCGGTGCGCGGATTCGAATCCAGCTCTCTTGGCCCGAAGGACCCGGTAACGGGCTACGAGTACGGCGGCATAACCAAGGCCGTTTTAAACATCGAATTCCTATTTCCGCTCATCACCGAACAGCGCGTAAAGGGCGTCTTGTTCTTCGATGCCGGAAACGCCTTCGACGGCCCGATAGACCTGGGGAACTTGAGAAAAGGCGCAGGCATAGGGCTTCGGTGGTTCTCTCCCATGGGCCCGCTAAGGCTCGAATGGGGACAAAACTTATTCAACAAAACGGGCGAGCGCAAATCAATGCTCGAATTTACCATAGGCGGAATGTTCTAAACACACAAAGGAGGAAATACAAAATGAAAAAAATGTCGGTATTCGTAATTGCTCTGTGCGCGGCGGTCTTTTTCTTTGCCGCAACACCGGGCACGGCAGATGCAAAGGAACCAAAGATAGCCATCGTAAACCTTGTAAAGGCCCTTAACGAAAGTGATGCCGGAATAAAGGCGAAAGAAGAGCTTAAGGGACAATACGATGCGAGAAACAAGGAACTCCAGAGCAAGGAAGAAGAACTCAAAAAGCTCAAGGAAGAGTACGACCAGAAGGCAAAGGTATGGAAAGCGGATGTCAAGGCTGCCAAAGAAAAAGAGCTTCGCGACAAGAGCATGGCCCTCGAAGAACAGCTTCGCAGATACAGCGACGAAATAAACAGAAGCAAGACCGAGCGCGAGAACGCCATTCTCATGGATATGAAGGAAGTCATCGAAAAGACCGCGAAGGAAGAAGGCTACGATTTCATATTCGATTCCTCGCTCGGCAATATTCCGTATTTCCAGAAATCGGCGGATATAACGGATAAGATAGTAAGCGACCTGAACAAAAAGAGGAAATAAGGCGCCGCACCCGATACGATGACGCTCAAGGAACTGGCAACAGCCATAGGTGCGCGGCTCCACGGCGACCCGGATACGAAGATACGCGGCGTTGCCGGCCTCGAAGAGGCTGGCAACGAAGAGATTTCGTTCGTCTCGAACCCGCGCTATCTAAGGCTCCTCGACTCGACCAAGGCGGCTGCCGCGATAGTTGCCGAAGGCACAGAGGCTTTGGCAGGGAAAAACCTGCTCTTTGCAAAAGACCCGTACCTTGCCTTTGCAAAAGCGCTCGCAGTGTTCAACCCCCCGTGCCATCCAAAGGCAGGCACGCACGAAAGCGCCGTAATAGATAAAGCCTCCGTCATCGGAAAGAACGTTTCAATCGGCGCGCACGTCGTAATAGAAGAAAACGTTTTCGTCGGCGACAACACGGTAATCTATCCAGGTGTATATATAGGAAGAAATTCAAATATCGGCGAATCCACGCTGATATATTCAAATGTCTCCGTACGCGAAGCATCCAAAATCGGCAAACGCGTCATCATACACTGCGGCAGCGTCATCGGAAGCGACGGCTTCGGCTTTGCAAAGGACTCAAAGGGCATGTTCAAGGTGCCACAGACAGGGAACGTGGTAATAGGCGACGACGTCGAGATAGGCGCGTGCGTTACAATAGACCGCGCAACCCTCGGCTCAACGGTCATAGGCAGCGGCACAAAGATAGACAACCTTGTGCAGATAGCGCACAACGTAAAAATAGGCGAAAACTCCATACTGGTTGCGCAGGTCGGCATATCGGGCTCGACAAAGATAGGCAACCGCGTCACCATAGCCGGGCAAAGCGGCGTTGCCGGCCATATATCCGTGGCAGACGACACGACTATCGGCGCAAAATCGGGCGTTACCGGCATTATAAAGGAAAAAGGCACCTACACCGGCTACCCGGCCATACCGCATAAGGAATGGCTCGTATTGCAGGGCACCATGGCGCGCCTTCCGGAACTGAAAAAGAAAATAAAAGAACTCGAGGCGCGGATAAAAGAGCTCGAAGGGAAAAAATAATTTCCGCCTTTTATAAAATTTTAAAAAAACAGCAAGGAGGTACAAGATGACTGAAGCAAAGCCCCCCTGTGTCGTGGACATAAACGAAATTCTAAAGATGCTGCCGCACCGCTACCCGTTTCTCCTGATAGACAAGATAATCGAGTTCGAGGCCGGGAAAAAAGCGGTCGGCGTAAAGAACGTGACCATAAACGAGCCGTTTTTCCAGGGACACTTCCCTGGGCATCCGATAATGCCGGGGGTCCTGATAATAGAGGCCATGGCGCAGGTCGGCGGCATACTGGCGTTCAAATCGGCAAACGTAGCCGACAAACTCGTGTACTTCATGGGCATAGACGGCGCAAGGTTTAGAAAGCCGGTGCTTCCGGGCGACGTGCTAACAATAACCCTTGAAGTCAAAAAATGCCGCGGCAACATCTGGACCTTCGGCGCCGAGGCGCACGTAGAGGGCAAGCTCGTTGCAAACGCGGAACTCATGGCAACCATAATGGAGAGAGAAAAATGAGCGGAAACAAAACCCAGGGCGTAACGATACATCCGACAGCTATAGTACACCCGTCCGCTGAATTCGACACAGGCGTTGAAATTGGCGCATACAGCATGGTCGGCGAGGACGTAAAGATAGGCAAAGATACCTGGATAGGGCCGCATGTGGTCATAGGCGACAGAACTACACTCGGCGCGAAATGCCGCGTGTTCCAGTTCGCATCGGTCGGCGCCCCGCCCCAGGACCTCGCGTACAAGGGCGAAAAAACTTCCACAATCATCGGCGACTCTAACACCATACGCGAGTTCGTCACCATACACAGGGGCACGGCAAAGGACAAGGGTTTGACAAGCTGCGGCAACAATAACCTCTTCATGAACTACGTGCACGTTGCGCACGATTGCATGGTAGGCAGTAACATCGTCTTTGCAAATGCCGCGACCCTTGCCGGCCACGTAAGCGTGGATAACCACGCCATAGTCGGCGGCCTCGTGGCCATACACCAGTTCGTGAGAATAGGCGCGTACTGCATAATCGGCGGCGCCTCTGCCGTGAGTAAGGACATCCCGCCCTATGTCATGGCAGTCGGCAACAGGGCCACACTCCACGGCTTGAATAAAATCGGGCTTCGCAGGCAAGGGTTCTCGAAAACAGAGATAGACGAGATAAAGAAGTCCTACGCAACCCTTTTTAAATCTTCTTTGCCGCTAAGGGAGGCCGTTACCAAACTCAAGGCCGAAATGCCCGACTCCGTGCACGCGAAACGCTACACGGACTTTATCGAAGGCTCGAAGCGCGGCGTTGCAAAGGAACGCTCCCATAAAGGCGCAGTAACCGAGATGGAGGATTAACCAACGATGTCCGGAAACAAAAAAATAAAGACCGGCGTTGTCGGCACAGGATATCTCGGCAGGTTCCACGCGCAAAAATATGCAGCGCTTGAGAACTCCGAGCTTATCGGCGTCTTCGATCTGGACAGTGAAAAGTGCGCTTCCGTTGCCGCAGAGACCAATTCCACCCCGCTCTCGGCTTATTCTGAGCTTTTTGGCAAGGCCGAGGCCGTAAGCATCGTAACGCCTACAAAAACGCACCATAAGGTGGCAAAGGAATTCCTCGAGCGCGGAATACACGTGCTGCTTGAAAAACCCATGACCGTCACGCTCGAAGAAGCGGACGATCTTATCGAGACGTCGAATAAATCAGGGGCAATTCTCCAGATAGGCCATCTCGAACGCTTCAACCCCGCGGTCCTTGCGCTAAAAGACCGGGTAACAGAACCTCTTTTCATAGAGGCGCACAGGCTTTCGCAATTTTCGCCGCGCGCCCTCGACGTGGACGTGGTGCTCGATCTGATGATACACGACATCGACATAATAATGAACTTTGTAAAGTCCGAAATCGAATCCGTGGAAGCGGCAGGCATACCGGTGATATCTGGCAAGGTCGACATAGCGAACGCTCGCATTACATTCAAGAACGGCTGTGTTGCCAATATCACGGCAAGCCGCATCTCCAAGGACAGAATGCGCAGAACCAGAATATTCCAGCGCGATACGTACATCGCAATCGACTACGCCACCCAGAAAATCGAGCTCCTCGCCTTAAAACGCGGCACCGGGCCGATGCCGGAAATAGTCGAAGAAAAACTCGACATCGAAAAAGGCGATTCACTCCTCGAGGAGATAAAGTCGTTTTTAAACTGTGTAGCCACAAAGACCGCGCCGCTTGTTGGCGCAAAAGACGGAAAGCGCGCGCTGCAGGTAGCAGCGCTTGTGCAAGAAAAAACAGAGCAGTCTCTTCAAAAAGCGGCGGGCCGCTTGAAAACGCTGTCTTAAACGGCAACTCATGGAGAAAAAACTCCTTATCGTAAGCGGCGAGGCCTCCGGCGATCTGCACGGAAGCGCGCTCATAAAGGAAATCAAGCGCCTGGCCCCGGATGCCGTCATAAAGGGCATGGGCGGCCCCAGGATGCTTGAGGCCGGGCTTTTGGGAATGGATTCGTCGAAAATAGCGGTCGTCGGGATATTCGAGGTATTAAAAAAATTCCCGGCCATAAAAAGCGCATTTAACGCGCTTGAACGCATGCTCGACTCCGAAAGGTTCGACTGCGTTGTTCTTATAGATTATCCCGACTTCAATCTGCGTTTCGCAAAGAAGGCGAAGAAACGCGGAATAAAGATAGTCTACTACATAAGCCCTCAGATCTGGGCCTGGCGCAAATCCAGGATTAACTATATCGCAAAGACAGTGGATAAAATGCTCGTGATTCTGCCGTTTGAAAAAGAACTGTATTCCAAGACCGGGCTTGATGTCGAGTACGTGGGACATCCGTTGACCGAAATAGCCGTATGCCGCCTTTCAAAGGAAGAAGCCAGGGAAGCGCTTGGCATTAAAAAAGACGAACTGCTTGTTACCCTGCTCCCAGGCAGCAGGACCGAGGAAATAGAACGGCTACTTGGGCCCATGAACGAGGCAATAAAAGTCCTCTCCAAAAGACTAGGCAGGCCCGTAAGGGCCGTACTTGCCGCGGCAGACAGTGTGTCGGATGAGCTTATAGACCGCGCGTCCGGCGAGACACGTAACTTTGTTGTCGTAAGAGGCAAAACATATGAGGCGCTGCGTGCAGCCGACTCGGCGGTGGTTGCCTCGGGCACGGCAACGCTCGAAACAGCGCTTCTTGGCACTCCAATGGTGATAGTATACAGGCTTTCGCCGCTCTCTTATCACATAGGTAAGCTCCTCATAGACTTAACGCATATCGGGCTGCCAAATATCATAGCTGGCGAAGAAGTGGTGCCGGAGCTTATACAAAACGCTGTAACGCCCGAAAACATCGCGCACGAACTGACGAGGCTCCTTACTGACAAGGCGGCGCAAAAACACGTTATGGACGGTTACGCAGCCATACGCAAAAAACTCGACAAGAGCTTTGCGCCGGAAAACGCGGCAAGGGCCGTCTTAAAAACAGCGGGCATGGCTATATAAATTATGAAACTCTATTTCAGGCTTTTACGCTACATATATCCCTACTGGCATGTCGTGCTCATAGCGATTTTGAGCATGCTCGCCTATGCAGGCATGAACAGCATGCTCGCCTTCCTTTTTGGCCCGGCAATAAAGGTGCTGTTTGTCCCTGATGCCAGCGACATCAAGCTTCTGCCCTTTGATATCGTCACCCTAAAGCCCGAGAACGCCATTTCGTTCGTAATCTGGAGCATCCTTATAGTTGCTGCCATAAAGGGTATAACCTCCTATATAAACAACTTCTGCCTTGGGTACGTAGCGCAAAGAATAATACACGACATAAGAAACGACCTTTTCCGCCATATTCTTAAACTTCCGCAGAGCTACTTCACGGCAAACGCCTCCGGCATTATAGCCTCGCGCGTTACCGGCGACGTTGCGCTCATCCAGAAGCTCGCGACCGACACGGTCATAACGTCGTTAAAGCACTTTTTTACGCTCTTTGCCCTTATCGGCGTGGTGTTCATGCTCGACTGGAAGCTCGCGCTTATTTCGTTCTTCGCCTTTCCGCTCACCATATTCCCGGCGATAGAGCTCGGCAAGCGCATACGCAGGTTCACGTACAAAGGCCAGGCCTCCATCGCCACGATGCTGTCTCTCTTGCACGAGGCGTTCTCGGGCATAAGGATAATAAAGGCCTTCGGCTCCTACAACTACGAAAGCAACCGCTTCGAAATAACGAACGCGCACTTCACAAAGCAGCTTTTAAAGACGGTGCGGATCCGCGCCCTGAACACGCCCCTTATGGAGACCATAGCCGCGTTTGCGATAGCAATCACCATATACTACGCGCATAACCGCATAACGGATAATTCCCTTGCGCCGGAGCACGTCATATCGTTTTTCGGCGCGCTTGTCATGCTCTACCAGCCGATAAAGGCCCTTAACGGAATAAACCTGAACATACAGCAGGGCATGGCAGCGGCGGAGCGCGTCTTCGAGGTCTTTGATACAAAGACAGAGCCCGATGGCGGCGAAGGAACAAAATCTCTCTCTGATTTCAGGAATTCGATAAAATTCGAAAATATAATTTTCTCTTATAACGAAAAACCCGTGCTAAACGGCGTGAACATCGAGGTAAAAAAGGGCGAAAAGGTAGCAATTGTCGGCTCGAGCGGTTCGGGCAAATCAACACTTGTGTCGCTTTTACCCAGGTTCTACGACCCGCAACGCGGCGCGATAATCATAGACGGCGTGGACACGCGCGAATACACCCTTGAATCCCTAAGATCCCGCATGGCCCTCATATCGCAGGACATCATACTTTTCGACGATTCTGTCGAGAGAAACATCGCCTACGGCGACACATCCAAAACCAAGGCCGAAATAGAAGCGGCGGCGGCAGCGGCCAATGCGCGCGAATTCATTGCCAGATTGCCGGACGGATATAATACCGTCATAGGAGAGCGCGGCATAAGGCTCTCTGGCGGAGAAAAACAGCGCATCTCGATTGCAAGGGCCATCCTGAAGGACGCGCCCATTCTTATAATGGACGAGGCAACGTCGTCGCTCGATACCGAGTCCGAACAGCTCGTGCAACGAGGCATCGACAATCTCATGACCGGAAGAACGGCCGTCATCATAGCCCACAGGCTCTCGACGGTGCAAAACGCCGACCGCATAGTGGTTCTAAAGAACGGAACTGTCGTAGAGAGCGGCCGCCACGAAGAGCTTCTTAAACTAAACGGCGAGTACTCGCGGCTTCACTCCGTACAGTTTAAAGACAGCTAAGGTGAGCGCCGGATGGCCGTTAAACTCAAACATCGCATTGCCGCAGCCGTTGTGCCGTTTGTCGCCGGTTTACTGATACGGTTTCTCCATCTCACGATGCGCATAGAGCGCGTGAATTTTTCGGGGCTTAAAGAACGCCTTGACTCCGGCGGCCAGATAATACTCGCCTTCTGGCACGGCAGGCTTCTCATGATGCCATACTCGTACCCGGGAAATAAAATTTCGGTCCTCGTAAGCCAGCACCGCGATGGAGAGCTTATCGCAAGAACAGTTGCGAAATTCGGCATCGGCTGCATACGGGGCTCGACGACCCGCGGGTGGATGGCAGGGGTAAAGGGTATTTTCAAGGCCATAAAGGACGGCCGCGACATAGCCATAACCCCGGACGGCCCAAAGGGGCCGCGCGCCAGAGTCCAGGCCGGCGTTGTTCATATCGCGGCAAAAACAGGGCTTCCAATATACCCGGTGACCTTCGATACGCACCAAAGAAAGGTCTTTAATACCTGGGACGGCTTTCTGCTGCCCTGGCCCTTTACAAAAGGTGTTTTTCTCTACGCAGACCCTATGACAATACCGAAAGACGCCGATGAAGATACCCTCGAGGAAAAGCGCCTTGAGCTTGAAAAGAAAATGAACGACCTGGACGAAGCCGTAAAAAAATATCTTTGATTGCCAGAATAAATGCTCCGGATACTCTACGACATACTGCTTCACGCGGCCTTTGTAGTCACGCTGCCCTACTTTACGTACAAGGCGTTCACCGCCGGCAAGTACAGACAGGGCATCAAGGAACGCTTCGGCTTTATAAGCGAAAAAAAACTCGGCGCCCTGCGTAACTCGAGGTTTGTCTGGATGCATGCGGTAAGTGTCGGAGAGACCAGGGCCGTGCTGCCGCTCCTGAAACTGTTCAAGGAGCGCCATCCGGAGTTTAAAATACTTTTTTCAACGGTCACGATGACCGGCAATGCCGTGGCAAAGACAGAGGGCGCGGCCATCATAGACGTTTTGATATATTATCCTTTTGATTTCTTCTGGGTAATATCGAGGGTGCTTGGCAAGGCGCGGCCCGAGGCCTTTATCGTGGCGGAAAAGGAAATATGGCCCAACATGATCGCCGCGCTAAAATGCCGCAATATACCAATAATGGTCATAAACGGCTCCATTTCGGAAAGGTCGTTTAAACGGTATAAATTTTTCGGATTCTTTTTAAGACGCGCATTCGAATCCCTCTCGCTATTTTCAGCGCAAACCGGGCTCGACGCGCAAAGGGCAATAGAACTTGGCGCCCCTCAAAAAAACACATTTGCCACCGGAAATATAAAGTTCGACATGAAACCAAAGGCCGCCAACCGGGCGCGTGAGGAAGAAATTATGCGCTCTCTTGGCATAGCTGCCGGCGATATCGTGCTTACGGCAGGCAGCACGCATCCGGGCGAGGAAAAACTGATATTGCAGGCCCACGAGACATTGAAGCGCGAATTCCCCGAGCTAAAGCTCATAATCGCGCCGCGCCATCCGGAGAGATTTTCAGAGGTAGCATCGCTCCTTAGCGCAGGCAAAATTCCTTTCGCACGGCGAAGCCGCGGCGTTGGCAGCGAAAAACCCTCTATTTCCCTGCTCGATACGCTTGGAGAGCTTGGGATTGTCTACAGCTTTTCAACAATCGCTTTTGTCGGCGGCTCGCTTGTAAACATCGGCGGACATAACCTGCTTGAGCCGGCGTTTTTTTCAAGACCGGTTATTTTCGGGCCGTACGTAAAAAGCTATAAACAGATGGCAGAGGAGCTTGCCGGCTCCGGCGGGGGCTTTCTTGTAAACACCATCGACGACCTTATTGCCATTGCCGGACAACTGCTTCGCGATAAAGCCCTTTACGACAAGGCCGGCAAGGCAGCACACGACTTTGTCGTTGCCAACTCAGGAACAGCGACAAAGACCCTTGACCTTATGGACAAACTGATAAATGGTAAGTAGGATAATAAAATACGTAGAAGCTTCCTTATATAAAACCAACATCAATCCGCTCTTTGGCGCGGTTTTGCGCGTCCTGTCGTTTTTCTACGGCCTTGGCGTAAGGCTTCGGCTTTTTCTCTATTCATCAGGGATATTAAAGAGCACGCGCGTACCTGTTCCCGTTATCTCCATAGGCAACTTAACGGTTGGCGGAAGCGGCAAAACGCCGCTTACAGTCTACATAGCCTCCCTTTTAAACGGCCGCGGGAAAAAGACCGCTATCCTCACGCGCGGCTACAAGCGAAAGAGCGGCGATATTTGCGTCATAAACAATGCGGACTTGAAAAATCATCTGAAGGAACCGGAACTCTACGGCGACGAACCGCTAACGCTTGCGCTAAGACTAAAGGACACACCTGTAATTATTTCGCCTGACCGCATCGCTAGCGCCAAGCTTGCCGTCAAAAAATATTCTCCGGATGTCTTGCTCTTAGACGACGGTTTTCAGCATCTAAGGCTCGCGCGTAACATTAACTTTGCTCTCTTCGATTCCGCAAGAGGCACAGGCAGCGGCGCTCTTCTTCCGCGCGGCCCGCTAAGGGAGCCTATGAGCTCGCTTCAAAGAGCTGATGCGATAATATTAAAAGGCAGCAGTGATGTGCCTGGCATCGGGTTTGCCGGAAAACCGGTATTTCGTTTTTCGCTAAACCCAACGGCGCTTAAAACCATTGACGGAAAAACTACGGCGCTCGATTACGCAAACGGCAAGCGCGCATTCGTGTTTTCGGCAATATCGAACCCAGCGTCCTTTAGAAAAACAGTTGAATCGCTTGGCGCTACCATCGTAACGTCTCTCTCATACACGGACCATCACTGGTTTAATGCCGAAGATCTTGCCGATATAAAACGCAACGCTTCTGAAGCCGACCTAACTCTCACGACCGAGAAAGACCTCGTGCGCCTTGGCGCGTACGACATTTCAGCGCTTAATATTTTCGCCGTCTCAGTTGACGCCGTGCCTGAAAACAAAACAGCGTTTGACGATTTCATATTCGCTCGTATTTGGCCCGGTAAATAATGTTGCGCCGTTGTTTTAGCCTGTGTTAAAATAACGGTTCTTTGCCGCTATTATCGCCAGGTAATACGCGGTCAAAACGATGCGGAGGGGTAAAGGGTCCGGTGGCCCTGCTGGTCTTCAAAACCGGTTGGCCGTCGCTTTGCGAGGGCTGGAGGGTTCGACTCCCTCACCCTTCCGCCATTTTTTACTGCTGTTGGTAACTCTGTTCCTTTCCTCTTAATTAAGCCGCCAAATTTTTTATTATCAGTAAGTTCCGGACTTATGCACAAAAACTCTTGACAAGTTTTATTTTAATGCTATTATAAATTTAAACTCATAACAAACTTATGCTGCCAATTTGCAACACATACGAGCACTCAAAGCCAGGATAAGAGCACGGCCAAAATGAGAACCCCCGAACTCTTAAGCAAAATAGATATTCCAAGACAAAAACTCTACTACCTTGAGCAAAAGGGGTACATAAATCCAAGCAAGACCGTAATCGGCGAAAAAGAATTCAGGGACTACAACGAAGAAGACATAAAGAAAATAGAGTGCATCTGGAAGTATCTGAAAAAAGGTTTCAAGTACAAGATAGCTTTTGAAAAGGCGATAGAGGAACTCTCGAACCCTCAAATGACGCTGATAAAGAACGATAGCGGCTCCACGAAAACTCAGCGATAGATTATTCATAATGCCGAGATCTTTGTCCTACATACACGAGAACCGAACGCCGGAAAGCGGCGCAGAGCAATTACCTTTAAATAAAATTCTGGACAACCCGCACTCCTTCCCCGATTTCCTCGATTGGAAGTGGCAGATAAAAAACCGCATCACCGACTTCGAAACACTTAGCAGCCTCATAAAGCTCACGCCGGCGGAAAAGGCCGGGTTCAAGAAATCGCAGGGGCGCCTGGCAATGGCCATCACGCCCTATTTTTTCAACTTAATCGACAAAACAAACCCCAACTGCCCAATCAGAAAACAGGCAATACCTAGAATAGAGGAATTCACCGTGTCCCCGGGCGAGCTCGTTGACCCGTGCGGCGAGGATGCACACTCCCCTGTGCCCGGGCTCGTGCACAGGTACCCGGACAGGGTGCTGCTTATCGTAACGGATTCCTGCGCAATGTATTGCCGCTACTGCACGAGAAACAGGATGGTTGGCGAGGAAAAGCCTCCGATGAGCCTCGAGAACTTCGAGGACGCATTCAGATACATCAAATCGCATAAGACCATACGCGACGTGCTCATTTCCGGCGGTGACCCTCTCATGATGACCACAAAGCACCTCGAGTATTATCTTGAGCGGCTAAGGTCCATCAACCACGTCGAGTTCCTAAGGATCGGCACGCGCGTTCCGGTAACGCTTCCCATGCGCGTTGACAAGACCCTCGTTGCCATGCTGAAAAAATACCACCCTCTCTACTTAAGCCTGCATTTCTCGCACCCAAAGGAGATAACCCCGGAGGTAAAGGCGGCCTGCACCCTGCTCGCGGATGCCGGCATACCGCTTGGCAGCCAGACGGTGCTACTTAAGGGCGTAAACGACAAGCCTTCCATAATGAAAAAGCTCACGCACGAGCTTTTAAAGATACGCGTAAGGCCCTATTACCTCTACCAGTGCGACCAGGCGGTCGGCACCTCGCACTTTAGAACGCCTGTGGCCGACGGCATCGAGATAATAGAGAACATGCGCGGCCACACGACCGGGTACGCGGTTCCGACATTCGTAATAGACGCCCCGGGCGGCGGCGGAAAGATTCCCATAGGCCCGGACTATACCATTTCCAACTCAAGGGGCAAGGTAAGGCTAAGAAACTACGAAGGCAAGAACTACGAGTACCTTGACGGAACGTCCGAGGAGTGATACCCTTTTTAAGGGTGGCTACGGGCATCACAACGTAAAACCTTCCCATAAAGCCCAAAAATCAAATAAAGGATTCGACAGTGGCCAACGAAAAACTTCTTAAGCTGCTTTATAGAAATTCGTTCAAATACGACCCAGATAAGGGATTTACCCTCTCTTCCGGAAAGAAAAGCGACATCTACGTGGACGCGAAAAAGACCGTGCTCACGGCCGAGGGAATCGTGCTAACAGGCCAGGCGCTCTATGAAAAGATAAAGAACGACGACGTGCAGGGAATAGGCGGCCTCACTCTCGGCGCAGACCCGCTTGCGTACGCCGCAGCGCTCACAAGCAACATCCAGGGCAAGCCCATGGACGTGTTCATCGTCAGAAAAGAGCCCAAGAAACACGGCACGCAGCGCTGGATAGAAGGCTCCCTTAAAGAGGGCGCCAAAGTCGTTGTCGTCGACGACGTGGTAACGACCGGCGCCTCCACCATAAAGGCAATCGAAGCGGCAAAGGAAGCAGGGTTTGACGTCGTAAAGGCCCTCGTGCTGCTCGACAGAGAAGAGGAAAACGGCAGAACGAGCATAGAAAAATACTGCCCGTTCGAAGCCCTCTTTACAAGAACCGACCTCATGGCAATACGCGAAAAACTCGGCGCGAAATAACGTGGGCAGAGCGCATAACATACAGACCGTGTCTCCGGTAGAAAGAATTATTTTTCCGCTCGATGTGCCAAGCGGCGAAGAGGCTGTGCGCCTTGTTGGGATACTGAAAAATCACGTCGGCGTATATAAGATAGGGCTCGAGCTTTTCGTAAAAGAAGGCCCGTCCATTATCGAGGCGGTCAGGAAAGAATCCCCTTCCTCTAAAATATTTCTCGACATGAAGTTCCACGACATACCTGAAACGGTAAAACGCGCGGAGCGTTCGGCTGTATCGCTTGGCGTGGATTTCATAACCGTGCACTGCGAAGGCGGGGCAGAGCTCCTGAGAGCCGCTGCAAAGGAAGCGGGCAATACGGTAATACTTGGCGTAACTGTGCTTACAAGTTCATCAAGAGAAGACCTCCTTGCAATGGGTATGCGTGAAGAACTCGCTGACCCTGAAAAGCTGGTACTCCATAAAGCAAAGATGGCAAAGGATGCCGGGCTTGGCGGCGTTGTATGCTCAGGGCTCGAGGTTAAAAAGGTAAAGCAGGCCTTTGGCTCGTCGCTTATAACAGTGACCCCGGGCATACGTTTTGCCGACGTAAATGTCGCCTCAGACGACCAGAAAAGAATAGTAACGCCCTTTGACGCCATTCGCGACGGCGCGGACTATATAGTGGTTGGCCGGCCAATCAGGGACGCAAAAGATCCTATCGAGGCTGCTGACAAAGTAAAGACCGAAATAGCAAAAGCCCTCGCCTGATATTCCTCTATTTTCTTCCGTACCCGAGATAATTAACTGACAAATCGTTGGAAAGCTTGAAGGAACGGCTAAGAAGATTAAGGCTTAGGCCTTTTAAGTCCTCGATTGTTACCGAGTTCTCCCTTAAAAGACGCGCAAGCTCCGAAGGCCTGACAAAACGCTCTGTATCGTGCGTGCCCGGAGGAAGAAGCCCGAGTACATCCTCTGCAACAAAACCAACAAGGAACCTTGCCTTTAGCGTCCTGTTGATGGTGCTAAAAAAGAAAAGCCCGCCCTTTGAAAGCGCAGAAGCTGCATCACGGACAAAGACAGGCAAATCATCCACGTGCTCGACAACCTCTGTTACAGACACAATATCGAATGTCCCGGTATTTTCTTTCAGGATACCGGCAATGGAGGCAACACGGTAATCTATCGTAAGCCCGCTTTCCTTTGCGTGTTCCTTTGCAGCATCTATTGACGCGGGCGACAGATCTATGCCCGTGACCTTTGCCCCTGCCTTTGCGTATTCCTCAGAAAGCACGCCGCCGCCGCAGCCTATATCGAGGATTCGTTTTCCCTCAAGGCCGCCGCTTGTTTTATCGGCAACATCCCTGAAATATTCAAACCGCTGACGGTTGATAAGATGAATGGACTTAAGGCGGCCTTTTTCGCCCCACCAATCGTCCTTGGTAAGTGTGCCAAAAACCTCGCTGCCTGCCATTACAGTCCGTAGTCCTTCCATTTGCCGCTAACGAGCTTCACTATCTCCTCGCTCATCTCCATCTTCTCACCCCACTTGCGCTCTGTTTCGGGACGCACCTTGTTTGTCGCGTCTATGCCAAGCTTGCTGCCAAGGCCGTCCTTTGGAGAAGAAAAGTCGAGGTAGTCGATAGGCGTGTCGTCTATAAAGGTGGTATCGCGTCTCGGGTCAACTCTGGTTGCAAGCGCCCATAGGACGTCGTTCCAATTTCTTACGTCTATATCATCGTCGACTACTATTATGTATTTAACGTAGAGAAACTGTTTAAGCACGCCCCAGAGCCCCATCATAATGCGCTTTGCATGTCCTGGGTATTCCTTTTTTATCGAAACAACCGCGATCCTGTACGACACGGCCTCCATCGGAAGCGCAAAATTCACGATTTCAGGAAACGTAAGACGAAGTGTCGGCAGATAGAGGGTGTTTAGCACCGTGCCTATTACAGCATCTTCTTTAGGCGGCCTTCCGGTTATTGTCGTAAGGTAATACGGGTTCTTCCTGTGCGTAATGGCCTTCAAATGAAATACGGGGAATTTTTCCTCGGCGTTATAATAACCGGTATGGTCGCCAAACGGCCCCTCGGTTGCGACGTCGCCGTGGCGTATCTCTCCCTCAAGAACTATCTCAGCTGTTGCAGGGACCTTTAGCGGCACGGTCTTGCAGTCTACAAGCTCTATGGCCTTTTTCCTAAGCACCCCGGCAAATTGGAACTCGCTTACGTCCTCTGGAAGAGGCGTTACCGCTGCTATGGTTGTCGCAGGCTCGCACCCTATGGCAACTGCAACGGGCATGGGCTTGCCGGTCTTTTCCCAGAGCATCTGGTGCTTTGCCCCTCCGCGCTGCTTAAGCCAGCGCATGATGGCCTTATCAGGGCCAAGCACCTGCATCCTGTATACGCCGACATTATAAAGATTATTCTCATTATTTTCCGACGGCGCTTTTGTAATGACAAGCGGCCATGTTATAAGCGGCGCAATATCCTTTGGCCAACACTTTAGGATCGGCAGCTTCGTAAAGTCGGCCTTCGAGCCTTCAAGTATAACCTCCTGGCACGCTCCGCTGCCAACTGTCTTTGGCCCGAGGGTAAGCATCTTTGCAAAGAACGGCAACTTCTTTATCGCCTCCCACATGCCTTCCGGCGGCTTTGGCCTTTGAAGGTAAGCAATGAACTCGCCTATCTCGCCGAACTCGGCCTCTGTAACGCCAAGCCCTGCGGCAACCCTCTCTCTTGTGCCGTAGAGATTGGAAATAACGGGCATGGAGAAACCCTTTACGTTCTCGAAGATAACGGCCGCGCCGCCGCTCTTTACAAGACGGTCGGTTATCTCGGCAATTTCGAGCTCGGTAGATACTTCCGTCTTTATCCTCTTAAGAAGCCCTCTTGATTCGAGCTCCTTTAGAAACTCCCGTAGATCCTCGAAAAGCATCTTGGTTCCTTTCTATAAAGAAACGTGAAAATCGATTATAATTGCAAAAAGTATGAAACCGCCTGCCCACGCATTAGCTATAAAACCGTTGAAAGCTCGTTTTGGCTCGGGATTTTTTCTTATCCCGTATACTATAAAGCAAAGCGCGGCTGTGGTCATTATAACGCCAAGATAATAAACAACGCCAAGCCCTGCAAGAATACCGGCGCCAACAAGACACGCTGCCATCAGAAAATAAAATACATAAAGCGCAGCCCAGACGCGGCTTCCAAAAAATATGGCCGTTGACTTGACCCCGGCCTTTTTATCGTCCTCCATGTCCATCAGAGCATAGATTGTATCATACGCTGTCGAATAAAATATATTAGCAATAAATATCAAAAGTGCCGCTATGGCGATTTCCTCGTGCACTGCCGCCCATGCCATTACAGCGCCCCAGCCAAAGGCCACGCCCAAGACCACCTGCGGGAAAAAACTGATTCTTTTTACAAAGGGATAGACTATCGCAAGGGTAAGCCCCGCTGCCGCTAGTTTTACGGTAAAAAAGTTAAGCCTCAATACCAGAAAAAGCGCGATAAGCGACAAAACAGCGAACACTGCAAGCGATTCCTTTACCCCGAGCCTGCCGTCGGCAACCGGACGCGTCTTCGTGCGCTCGACATGTTTATCTATGTTCCTGTCGGCAACGTCGTTAATCGCGCACCCTGCGCTTCGCATAAGAAATGAGCCAACAAGAAATATCAAGACATGCTCAACAGACGGCCTTCCGGCGGATGCTATGACAAGTGACCACATGGCAGGTAGAGCGAGAAGCGCTGTGCCGTACTGCTTACGAAGCCGTATCAAGTCGGAAACAGCCGTTATTTTTTCCGCTATAGCGCTTGCCTGCATTTTAACCCTTCTCGCCTGGCCTGCCGCCAGAAACGCAGCGCTCCGTAAGCTCCCTTGAAAAGACCTCTGTTACAAATGCGTTTATCTTCGGCCCCTGTGCCCCGGCATTCACGAGCCTGAAACTTCTTGCGTTGAGCGGAGCGCCGTGCATGCCGAGCATCCTTACTTCGTTTTCATCGTCCATGACGCCGCTTTGCATATCGAGCTTTTCATACACAGCCTTTAGAGCCTCAAGGAGCTTCCCAAGCGGCTCGCTCACTGCCCTAAGCGCTTCGACAAGCCCTTTCTCCGTTGCGCTGCAATCAACGAGCGTCAGGGCATAAACAAGCCTTTCTCCCCTGACCTTAAGCCATACCTCGCGCACGAGGATTTTTTCGCCTGTGTTTATATTCAAGGAAGCTGCCGCGTCTTTATCTGCCTCCGAGAAAAACCCCCTTATGAGCTCCGCCTCTACCAAAGCGCCGTAGATACGCTCTATGGCGAGCGTAAGCGAGCCTTCTATTGCAATAAGCCCGGCTTTGGCAGCTTCGACGCCTCCGGCACCTGCCGCATGTACCGGCAGTTTAGAGCGTTTTTGAACTATCTTCATTTTATGAAAATAACACAGCTTTGGCGCGTGGTCAACGCAAGAGATGGCGGGTGATGAAAAACCGGAATTAATTCTCCGGCTCTTTTTTCTCGTCCGGACGAACGGACTTGTAAAAGGCGTCTATGTTGAACTTCATCGCGGTCGAGGTGGTGCTGTTTTGCGCCCTCAAGATGGTAAGAAGTTTCCCGACGTATATCAGTTCTTCGGGCGCAAGCGGAGAGACCTCGATAACCCTGGCAAGCTCCTGCTGCCTCTGGCCATAGGGTTTCTTATCCTCGGCAACGCCGATATACCTCTCTGACCTGGGACCGCCGCCGCCGCCAAGATAAGCATCCCCCTTGCCGGTAAGAAGCCAGTCAACGGACAGCCCGTAAAGCCCTGCAAAATCTATGACAAGGTGGCTCGGTATCCTGCTTTTCTTTTTATAATTGGAGAGCGCCTGGGGGGTGATATTTAGGGTCTTGGCAACCGCGGAGTCGTTCTTCAGACCCGAAGAGTACTTCATCCTGCCGACTATTTCCAGGTAGTCGAGTTCCATAAATAATCCTATGTAAAAATATTCCCTGCCGATTATTTCGAGTACAAGGCAACTTTAGCATATAACCTTATTAAATTGCAAGTGTTATGATTGCCGGGCGATTTGCTAAGCCTGGTTTTTACGCAATATTGCTAACACATGGATTGTATTGACTTTTTACCTCTGATTTGATTTACTGCTCATTGTCATCGGCTGTATCCGGCTCCGGATACCTTATCCTTACCAGAAAATCGTTACTCGTGGAGGCTGCCAGATCAACTCTTACAGAATGCTTACCCTGGGGTAAATCCATAAGAACACGGTCCCTGTCACCGACAACGGTCTTTGAATCCCCTGGTATGGATGCATCTTTATCCGGCGTTGCCTTAAGGCTTTCCCAGGAGTGCAGCTTGCCGTCGACTTTGACTTCGACAACATAGCGCCCGTCACCGGAAACGGCTACCGGCATCAAAAGCCTTGTCTCTATTCTAAGCGTTGTCGGGCCCTTTATGGTAACATCCACCGGATGCCCTGCCGAAGACTTCCACCACTTCTGATAACCGTCGACTAATTTCAAATCCATCTCTTTGCCGGTAGAAGGCACGCCGTTTGTCCAGGTAATCTCCTTTTTGTCGGAATAAGAACCAAAAAACAGGCCAATTGAAAAAAGCAGGACAATAACAGCAAAAGCGACTGCGTACTTCGACCATTGCCAGCGAACGGTCTTTTTCCACCGCCCTTTGCGTATCGCCGGCCAAACCTCGCGCTTTGCTCTTTCGTAATCGTTTGGAAAATCTATCTCCACCCACGGCATGCCGGCTATGTTATAGGCCTTGAGCTCTATCTCCGTGCACACGGACCTTATGCCTTCCATGACCCAGCTTTTCTTCCCGCCGTCGTTAACGAGCGCGCCTATACGCGAAAAAAGCGCGTGCGTTGCAGCTGCGTCAAAGTAAAGCATGCCAAGGCTCTCGCCCCTTGCCATTATCGGAGAAACGTCCTTGCCTATGTCCACAACGCGGCCTTCCTTGATAACGACCTTTGTCTGCTCCTTGCCCATGGAAGACGTCGAATCGAACACAAGGGCATTCGGGCCCTTGCCAATAAGATAGTGAAGTATCGAAGGGTCGAACAGGAGATCGCAGTTAAGGAGAACAAACGGCCCCTTTATCCAGTCCCTGGCAAGCCAGAGGGAATAAAGACTGTTTGTGATGTCATAGATGGGATTATCGACATACTCGACCCTGTGCCCGAGCACACGCTTAACCTCCATGGCCTTATGCCCGACTACAACAAGCACCTTGCCAACCCCTGCGTCATGAAGCGCCTCGAGCTGGTGCTCTATAAGAGGGCGCCCGTCTATCTCGATAAGGCACTTTGGAGCACCGCCGGAAACCTTCTCAAGCCTGCTTCCGGTTCCTGCCGCGAGTATTACGGCCTGCATACTTAGGGTAACCGCCTTTTCTGTATTTTATTCATCCTCGCCGCCCGCCTCTTTCGTAACGCCTGCGTCGGCCTCCTGCCTTCTTTTCCATTCATCCGGCGTGCCGTCGAAATCGACCTTGCAATTTCTCATAAAAATAACCCTGTCGAACTTTTCCAGGGCAACGGGCCTGGACAGGGCCGCAACAACCGTTTTGGCCCCGGCCCTCTTTATTATTTCCTCAACGCAGCGCGCGCTTCTTTGCTTGCTGAACCCTCCGACCGGATCATCGAGAAACCAGATTCCCGGAGTTACTCCCACAAGTATCGACGCAAGGCGAAGCGTCCTTGCCTCGCTCCTCGTAACCTTTACCGAATCGACTTTGCTCTCGAGGCCTTGAGGAAAATCATTTATGACATTCCATGCCTTTGTGAGCCTTAAAACCTCTTCTTCGCCTGACAAATCGGCGTTTGGCCCCTGAAGCCTCAAGACCTTCCATAAAACGCTCGAGGGAAGCACCGGGTCGCTCGAAAGAAAGGCCGAGACCGACATGAAAAACGCCCTGTCGCCGCTTGCCTCCATGCCGCCAAAACCGACACTGCCTTCTTCCGGTATCTCGACACCGGCAAGCACCTCTATAAAACTCGTCTTACCGGAGCCGGTTTTGCCGAGTACAGCGACCTTTTCCCCGGGCCCTATGGAAAGCGATTCGACCTTTAGCCTGTAGCCGCCGCCCTTGCCTCTATAAGAACCGAGCCTGACATTATCTAATGTTATGGCAACCGCCTTTTGGCTTTCGGCATTGAAGCGCACGGTCTCGGTGACTTCCCTGCCTTTTAAAAACCCGGAAACGCTTTCTACGCTCGCAGCCACCTTGCCTGTGCGCGCAAGCTGCCGGCCGACCTGCACCATGCGCCTGTGCACCGTTAGCGCGTACGCTATAAAAAGAAAGAGCTCTCCCGGCCGTATGGAGCCGGAGTTTACGCCCTGATACCCTATCCACAAAGCAACACCTACCGAAATGGCAAGCACTACGTGCACATAAAACGAAGACACGGCGATTATCTTCGTTGTGCGGACCTCGCGCTGCGCTTCGTCGGCATCGACGTCTTCCGGCCCTTCAGCCTGATCGCCGTAATCGAGCCATTCCTGAAGCGCTGCGGCATAGCCGGTTTCCTTACGCCTTGTTTTGCCAGATGTCCTGGCAACGGGCTTTGACGTGTAAAGCCCTATGATTATCGCAATAAGCCCGGCGATAAAAAACACCAGCCCGAGCTCAATCGAAACAACGAGCATCACTATGCAGACCACGGCAAAGAGAAGCCCGTTTTGCAGGCCGTGAACGAGTATGCCTGCTATGCCGCTCTTTATTCGGCCGATATCGCCTACAACCCGCGCTATGATATCGCCCGAAGACGCGCGCTTTGTCGAATCAAGAGCAGCAAAGCCCTTCACTGCCGCGCTTCTTAGATCGTTTGCCGTAAAAGAGGCAAACCTCATGAGATTTACGCGCTGTATGAGTTCGGCAAAACCAAGCCCCGCGCCAAGGAGCACATATAAAACAGCGAACCATGCGACCGGATGACCAGAAGACGGCAGATACGCCAGAATACTGTCGGCATGGCCTCCGGGGAATACCATCTCTATGACCCATTTAAGGGGCCACGGTATGGCAAGCCTGAAGAATACGACAAGACATGCCCCTACAGCGCCGCGCCAAAACCATCTCGAATGCGACTTGCCGTAAGTAACAACGGTATTTAACGCGCTGCTGCTTTTTTTCCCGTTTGTCATTCTGATTTACAGGTTAACGGCCATCGGCGTCTTTTAAAGAAACAGCCTTGTCATCCGGTGCCAGTTCCTCGACACCTCTCGGCAACGAATCTCCAACCCCTGCCGCGTACGAAACAACCCCCGCAACCCTTTCAACGGCCTTGCCCGGCTCGTAAAAAACATCCGTTGCCATTTTTCTCCTGAGCCCTGCATCATCGCCTTCCCCTGGTTTTGCCGAAAGCCCGGCCTCTATGGCAGAAGTAAGCTCATCCGGACTTTTGACGATACGGCCGATTTTACGGCCATAGGTATCGAGGTCAAGGGCAGGCGCTCTTTCGATAAGCTTCTTAAAGAGCTTTGGCACATCCATAAATATTATCGGCCTGTCCATAAGCGTATATTCAACCGCTACCGAAGACGCGTCCGTTATAAGAAGGTCCGAGGCAAAGAGATACGGCTCTATGTCGATATCGCGCACAAGGTGCACGCCGCTTTTTTCGTATACAGCAAGTTCCTTGAACCAATCTATCTGCTTTTTCGGGTGGTCGTGCGGCTTTACAAGCAGATTCCATTTCGCACCACCGCTTACGGCCTTTACTATCTCGTGTCCCATTGTGTCGAGGGCGTTATTTTTCTCGCCCGTGGGAGCAAAGAGTACGGTCTTACGGGCAGGGTCAGCTCCTATGGCCTTTAGAACGGCATTTCTATCGAGCCCTCCGGCCACCAGGGAATCGGTCTTTGGAAAACCGGTAAGGAAGCAGCGCGAGCCGTCCTTGCGTATAAGACCGTTTTTACGGTACAGCTCGGCATGATAACGGCCCGGCAGGCAAAGCATGTCGAAGCGAAGGGCCTTTTCCCTTACAGCAAGGTTCTTAAACGACACACCGTGGAATATCTGCACGGTCTTTCCAACGGAGCCGGGAAAAAGCGTATCGGATAGATGCGCGGACACAAGAACATCGAAATGCTCGTTGCGTATATTTTCTAGCGACAACACATTTTCCCTGTTGACTGGGAAAGGGTCGTAGAATCCTTTTTCCTCAAACGTTACCTCTTCGCCCTCTTTACGGCGAAAACCGCCGGAGAGATACACCTCGACATCCGGATTTTCCATGAGCCGCTTATACACCGGCAGAAAGCACACGAAGTGCACCTGCGCATAGCCTGTAAACAGTATTTTCTTTTTTCCCATTGTCATTTTGCCTGTCTTTCTCTGTTTTGTGCCGCTATATTATATCTTATACAAAAGCGAAACCGCATAAACGGTGTTCTTGTACGCCTTTTCATCGGCCGGGTCTATCAACTGTACCCCTTTTCTGTCGGCATCCTCGGATATCTTCGTCCATTCGACGGCAAGACGCAAATCCTTTATTATTTCTTTTTCAACCCCAAGCCCGAAGGAATCGAGGGTATCTTCTCTATCCTTGTGCGTAAAATCATATTTTTCCTTGGACGTATATGTCTGCGTGCTGTGCTTAAGTTTAACAAACCAATTCCAGTTTGACGGGAATTCGACGTCCACTTTAAGGGAGAATGTATTGTCATTATGTGCTCTGTCGATATTCTGCATTGTTTTTGCCTTGGTTTGCGCTATACCGCCAACGCCGTTTAGATCAACGCCGAGAATGGTTTCGTCGAGTATCATTATCTCGGCCTTGACAGGGGTTGTTGCCTGCTCGCGAAGATACGCGCCCCTTACAGAGATGTTGCCCTTGAAATCGAACTTCACACCGGCGCCTATCTTTAAAACGTCCTCGCTCCTGGCGGCAAACGGCGCATCGTATTCCTTATATTCAACGCCAAGCAGGACATCTGCGGATATTTTTTCGAAGATAGGGCCGATCCCGTCTGTTTTCATGGTTTTCCAGAGGTTCTGGCCGTAAATTATGTCGACAAGCGTATCGGTATAATAAGCGCCCTTATATATCTTCTCGCTCGAACTTATATTGTTGTTCGCGTTTTGATCGACCGCGTCCGCAAGGTAGTTCTTCTTGAACACGTTCGTCATGTACTCTGTCTCTAACGCAAGAAATTTATCGCCGGAAAATCCTTTTTTCACCTTTATATCAAAGACCGGATGGCTTTTTTCGGAATTGTCTGTAAACATATGGTACGTAAGCCTTGGCCGTATTTCTATATCCGAGTCCCCGGGGGTCTTGAATATAGCGAATATGGACGGAGAAAATATCAGATCGTCTACGGATTCCATGTTCTTAAAACGCCCACTGGCAACGTCATTCGGTGCGTTAATGTCAAGGTCATCGGCTGCTTTGCTGGTAAGGTTATAAATGTTGCTTTCCTTGGTCAGCTCAACGCCGAGCACAAGGCTGCCCTTCCATGAGTCTGCCTTGTTATCATTCTTATCTGCCGCACTGGATTGTGGCTCGGCTGCGAACGAAAAACCAGCCGACAAAAATATCACTGCCGCAACAATTACCGGAATTCCAAAACATTTTTTATTACGCATCGTAAACAACTCTCCTTTGCGAGTTTATGGTTAAAACCTTTTAAAATATAACAACGGGAACTTGGCGGAGTGTAAATAATTTATGGTGCCCGAGGCCGGGATCGAACCGGCACGTCCCTTTCGGAACTCGGGATTTTAAGTCCCGTGCGTCTGCCAATTCCGCCACTCGGGCAGCCAGCTTACTTTTTATCAGAATAGCAGGGATTAGTCAATAAAAGCAGGCGAAAATATCGGTTTTTTATGAAAAAACCGCCAAAAAGAAGTCTATTTTGCCAAAAAAAGCATCTTTTGGGATTACCCTATGAGCCCGCTCTCGTAATCCTCGAATGCCTGCCTTATCTCGTCACGCGTGTTCATGACAAAAGGCCCTCCCCTTGCAATCGGCTCGTTATTCGGGGAAGCGGCAAAATACAGAAACCCCGCCTTTTTGCCGTTTGACGTGAATTCGACATCAAAGCCTGCAGGAAGCTCTGCAAGGGTCTTTTCGCTGACAATATCTTCTTCCTTACCCGACCTGACCAGCACTTCCCCTGTATGAACATATATAAAACAGCTCATGCCTTTTCTGATTTTTATTTCCATTGCCGCGTTTTTATCAAGCGACACGTCGAAGTAATCCGCGCTAAGTATATTTTTTGCCGGGCCTGTTGCGTTGCCGTATTTTCCTGATATTACCTTTACCACGACGCCGTCTTTTTCAACTGCCGGTATCATGTCCGGGGAAATGTGCTGGTACCCGGGTTCGGTCATCTTATCCTTCGCAGCAAGGTTTAGCCAGAGCTGGTAACCCCATAGCTCGCCCTTTGTTTCCTCGGGCATTTCGCTATGAAGAATGCCCTTTCCTGCCGTCATCCACTGCACGCAGCCGTCGGTAAGCAAACCGCCGCCGCCCCTCGAATCTTTATGACGAAAACTGCCGTGTATCATATACGTAATCGTTTCTATGCCGCGGTGCGGGTGCGTCGGGAACCCGGCAACATAATCGTCCGGCTTGGAACTTCGTATCTCGTCCAACAAAACAAACGGATCTATGTGGCTTAGCGCGTTTGTGCCTATTATACGGTTTATCTTCACCCCTGCGCCGTCCACCACGTGCACGCCCTTTGCAAGGCGCAGTACCTTGAATTTATCGGTCATATAAACCTCCTTCTCCATTATAGCAGAAAACCGATGGATTCAAACCGCGCTTACCTATTATATGTTGTTAAAGAAACCGGTGTATTTTGTTGAAGAAACCCGCTTTTTCTGATATTTTAAGGTGTGCATAAGGAGGCTTAAGATGTCAAAAGACTCAACCGCCTGGAAACAAAAATTCTACGACGAGGTAGAGACCATCTCTCTTAAAGAGCCGCTTGCGTATGTGCTGGGCTCACAGGAAAAGGACAGCCTCTGCCATTTTACCTTTCACGACGCCATAAAGATGGCCGGGCACGCATGTCCTGCCGTAAGCAGCGCATATAAAGTAACGGCCCTTGCCTTAAAGGCCCTGTACGGAACGGAAACACCTGTAAGGGGCGAAATATTAGTGCTTATAAAGGGCGGGGCAACGCAACTCGCCTACGGCCCGCAGTCACAGGTGATAACGCTCATCACCGGGGCAAGCGGCATAACCGGGTTCAAGGGGCTTGGCGGCAAGTACTCGCGCTTTAATAAACTCGTTTTCGACGAAGACGATTTTCAATTTTGCACATACATATTCCAGAGAGCGGACACAGGAAAGGCCGTTCGCGTAATCTATGACCCGGGGAAACTCCCGGAAGACCCGGCCATGGCCGAGCTCTCGCCAAAGGTCATAAAAGGGGGCGCAACACCGGAAGAACACGCAAGGTTCATTTCTCTCTGGCAGGATAAAGTCAAAAAGATACTTCTTGAATCGAATAAGCTTCCGGGGCTTTTTACGGTGGAAGAGCTAAAAGACTTCGAATTTCCTGCGGCATAAACGCCTTTAAGAAAGGAAAACCGCCATGTCCGACAAAATAGGAATGCCGCTTACGAAATTCCTTCTTGAAGAACAAAGAAACCGCTCGTCCTCGACAGGGAACTTTACTTCGCTTCTCTCCGACCTGACACTCGCAACAAAGATAATATCGAGAGAAGTGAACAAGGCCGGGCTCGTAAACGTGCTCGGCTCTGCCGGAAAAACGAACGTGCAGGGCGAGGAAGTCCAGAAACTCGACGAATACGCCAATTCGACCCTCATACGCACCATGGAGTACGGCGGCCACCTCGCTGCCATGGGCTCCGAGGAAAACGACGGCATCATAAACATCTGCTGCGATTACCCGAGAGGGGACTACCTTCTGCTCTTCGACCCGCTGGATGGCAGTTCCAATATAGACGTGAACATAAGTGTCGGCACCATATTTTCCATTCTAAGGAAAAGGCCGGGCGGCGATGCAGCTGAAAAAGATTTTCTCCAACCCGGCACCGAGCAGGTCTGCAGCGGATACGTCATTTACGGCCCCTCTACCATGCTCGTGTACACCACGGGCCACGGCGTGCACGGCTTTACGCTCGACCCGAGTGTCGGGGAGTTCCTTCTCTCGCACGAAGACATGAAGATCCCGGAAAAGGGCAAAATCTACAGCATAAACGAGGGAAATACAAAACACTGGCACGGCTGGACGCATAAGTACGTCGAAAAAATAAAGAACAACGGCATGAACGCGAGGTACGTGGGCTCGCTTGTTGTCGACTTCCACAGAAACCTTCTAAAGGGCGGCGTGTTTCTCTACCCAACCGACAACAAAAGCCCCAAAGGAAAGCTTCGCCTGATGTATGAAGCAAACCCGCTTGCCTTCATAGTGGAACAGGCAGGAGGAGCGGCTACCGACGGCAAAATGCGCATAATGGACATAAAACCATCGGAACTCCACCAGAGGACGGCTCTTATAATCGGCAGTAAAATTGATGTAGAAGAAGCAACCGGGTTCGCAAAGGCGTAATAGTTCCCATTAAATCTTTTACGGCTGTTAGATAAGGAGCCGTCTTGCTGCCATCCGCCTTAAAAAGAACGATTATCTCGACCATTCTATTTGCGCTTGTTGGAGCGGAAATAGGTATTCTTCTCTTGATTTATCTCATCGATATACTTTTGGAAACGGAATCCGTTATTCTACCAAAAACCGTTTTTGAGGAAATGACCGCCTTAAGGGAAACTTTCAACTTCTGGTTTCTGGACACCGATATTCACGGTTATATTATTATTGCATCTTTCTTGGTCTTTCCGCTTCTTATCGGTCTTATGAACAGGGATATTTTTCGCGCAATAAAACAAAGGCCTGTCATTTCTCTTTTTATTATTCTCATGACTCCAGTAAGTATGTGCCTTGCACTATATTTTCATATAGAACAGGACGCTTCAAGAGGTCTCTTCTTGCTTCTCTTCTTTTCATTCATGCTGCTTTACATGCTTATTCATGCTGAAGAAGGCGTTCTTTCTAAACTTGCCGGAGAAAAGTACATGTCTTCCCGCAAGGCTGCGCTTCTGAGCATAGCAACCGTCGTATGCTCCTGTGTAGTGGGTACCGTATTTACTTGGACCGTTGCAAACATAGTGACTCAAATTTCGGATTATGCCATACCCGATATGGAAATAAAGAATTCTGGTTTCTATATTATTATTGGAACATTATTTTTTTCCATGTCCTTTGCCCTTTTTGCGGCAACGATAATGAACCTGGCGCTTCGTGCCAAAAGCAAGAATGAACGATGGCGCATGGCGGCAACCGCCGTTATTCCATTGCTCATCATCCTTATTACCGCCTACGCTTTCTATCTTAACAACTTGAAATTATACGGCAACGGCGACAAAACATTAAATGACGCTGCCGGACTTACCTTTCTTGCAGCACCGCCCAAGCCACGCACGGTGCTCTGGTTGAAACCCCAAAGCGAGACAATGGGAATGCCAGCGCCTCTTCGTATTGAATCGCGAAGCAAAGACCCGTTTTTCCATAAATATAAGACCTTTAATATCGACTATCTGCCTGAAAATCTGGAAAAACTCAACCGATATATAGCTTCAAAACAAGAGGATCCCGCGGTATTTTACGCAGACGCACGGCGCATACGTGCACAAATAGCTCGCATACATTGGTTTATTGAAGATTATAGGAAATTATCTGCGGCGAACGGACGCGAAAATTCCGACTTTCTCTATTTGCTGAATTTAGCTTTCTCGCTTCGCTATGCTCCGGTAACCGCAGATAACATAAGTCTGCTTGAATATCTCAGCAATGAGGAACATTTTATTATTGGAAGCCGCCGCAGTAGGTCTGTCGCGGATACCTGGTTGGCATACGGAAACATAGAAAAAGCGAAACATTTTTATCAAAAAGCGGGACTTAAAAAAGAAAAAGACTATGATAAAATAATAACTGCTCTCGAATCCGGCAAAAAAACCTTTATAACAGGTGTTGTCAAAGGCCGTATAAACGGAAAAATAAGTAAAGGAACCCGGATAGGACTTCAATCTACTAATATTTTTTATTTTGGCAAAGAACACTTCTTCACCCTAGCGATGACTGGTGCACAAGAACTAAGTAACGACGGTAGATTCTCCTTTAGTAACTTACAGGAAGGAAAATACATCTTACTCCTTCTTTTGCCAAGCGGCGAAGAGGGCCCCTTTAAAATTGAAGGGGGCGGCGAGTTCGAGGTAAACGCCAAAAATCCGGTTGTCGTTAAAAACATAAACGTGGTAAAATCAGACAAAGGCGGGAAAAACTAAATTCATGTCCTCCACCTGCACAGATAACTGTGAAGACTTGGCAAAGAGCCAAAACCGCTCAAAAGCGCTTATGCTCGAGTATTTTACAGTCGGGTATAACGTATTCGAGGGCATTGCCTCTATTGCCGCCGGCATACTTGCCGGAAGCATCGCGCTCATAGGGTTTGGCCTGGATAGCGCAATAGAATCCGCATCCGGAGGAGTGCTCATCTGGCGGCTTTTAAAGCACGGAAAAATACCACCGGAAGAAGAGGAAAAGGTCGAAAAAAAGGCCGTGCGTCTGGTTGCGTACAGTTTTTTCCTGCTTGCGGCCTATGTTACCTATGAATCAATTGAAAAGCTATACCTTCATGAAGCGCCCGAACCTTCGCTCTTTGGCATGATAATCGCGGTTCTTTCAATCATTATCATGCCGTTTCTTGCGTACGCAAAATGGAAGCAGGGCAAGAAAATGGGGCTTCGCTCGCTTATTGCGGACAGCAAACAAACGCTGATTTGCTCGATGCTCTCTGTGGCACTCCTTATCGGCCTTGGGCTTAATTATCTCTACGGCCTTTGGTGGGCTGACCCTGTAAGCGCGCTTGTCATCGTGGTGCTCATTTTAAAGGAAGGCTTCAAAGCGTTAAAAGAAGAAAAACTCTGCACGTGCTGAAAAACATATGCGATTAAAATATTTTTTTGGTATTATCGCGGTATTATTTTGCTTTTTTTTGCTAGGCTATCTAACCCCTAAATCCATTTATTTTATTCCCGTATTCATCGGCGAAGTAATTCTTGTTATTCTTCTTAATCTATATATTTATAAAATCCGTTGTCCAAATTGCACAAAACTTTTGTTATGGAAAAAGGGGCTAGAAATCGCCGGATTTCCCGTGTTTGGTTTTTGGAGATTATTTATTCCTAAAAAATGTCCGCACTGCGGTATCAATATTACATAACACCTGTTTGTCAGTTAATCTTAAATATCAAGAGCCAAATCGAATTACTTTTGTCACTTTTATACATTACTTCTTCTCTATCGAAAACACCGGCGCCGAAATTGAACTTCCCTTGCACTCCGGGCATCTGCCAGGTTTCGTAAGCCTGGTCCTGTCCTCGAACTCATAGCCGCACCTGTTGCATTCGCTTGGCGTCATCTTAAGCCGCTTTACGCTCTTTTCAAAGCTCTTCTCGATGTGTTCGAGATGTTCGTAAACATCTTTTTCCTTGATACTGCAAAGAGCGGATAGATCCTTCGCGGTTAGACCAAACTCGCTTTGCTCAAGCTGTTCGATTATCAACTGCCGTATGGTCTTTGAACGTTCTTTCGGGACCGTTGGTTTTTTAATTTTTCGTGTTTTTTCCATTTTGACCACTTGTATAAGGATAACATTTCTGCTATGGTCTTACCATGGCAACCCTCGATGTGTTCAGCCTGGCAGAAAAGATAGACTATACGCTCCTTCGGCCAAACGCAACGCTTACGGACTTTACGGCAATGCTCGAAAGGGCTCGCTTATACCCGTTTGCCTCGGTGTGCGTGCCGCCAAGCATAGTCGAGTTCGCCAAGGCTACGCTAAAGAGCGAAAAAACCCCCATAACAACAGTCATAGGCTTCCCGCTCGGGTTCCAGACCCTTCCGGTAAAAATGCTCGAAGCGCGGGAAGCGCTGATAAACGGCGCAACCGAGCTCGACATCGTTATGAACATAACCTATTTCAAGTCCGGGGATTATAAATACGTAAGGAATGAACTAAAAGCCATTACCGCCTCTGTGCCTGAAATAAAAACAAAAATAATCATCGAGACCTCGATGCTCACAAAGGACGAAATAAAAGAAGCCGTGGAGCTTATAGCCGCTTCCGGCGCCAGGTTCGTAAAAACATCCACTGGATTCGGTTCTGCATCTGCGACTACACCGGAGGACATAAGGCTTTTAAAGGAACTCTGCGGTTCAAGACTTTTAATAAAGGCTTCCGGCGGAATAAAGACCCTGCAAAACGCAATGGACATGCTTAATGCTGGCGCGGATAGGCTCGGGGTAAGCAGCGCCGTTGAAATACTTGCGGAACTCAAGGGAAAAGCCTCTTAAAAAAGGATTAAAACTAATTTAACATCCGTTTTTCTGCTTTTCAAACCGTTTTTTTGACCTTATAATTATAATCAGATAATTGATATACGCGCGGCGAACCAAATTTTTGGATACAAGCCGCAAATAAAGCGACGCCGGACAAAAAGCCCTCCCCCTTCTTGCCGGCGTCGTTTTTTAAGCAAAATAAGTTATAAATAAAAAACTGTTCTCGTTTCGTCTTACTTACTCTCTTAACTGTTTGCCGCTACCGCAATATTGACTTGCAACATGGTACTGTATAGAATGATATCTTAAAAAGGAGTTTTGCCTCCGATTGCTTAAAATAAGGTAACCAACCGGGATATTATGATAAAATGTCCAAGATGTGCTGCCGAAGTAAAGCAATTTTCCAGAACCTGCGAAACCTGCAAGACCGAATTTTCCCAAAAGACATACGATAAGATAAGCGAATATTTCCTGTTAAAAGAAGAATTGGTGCGAGCCAGAGCCAGCGCAACGGCGCTTACCTCCAGTATTTTCAGCATCACAAAAAGCATCGAGCTCCTGGCATTTAGAATCAATCAGGAATTATCCACGGAGCATAAGAATATTTCCGCTTCTACTAGGCCTGCGGCTACGGAGCCGTTCGCATTCGAGACCTCGGCTGCGCCGGATCAGCAGCCACCGGAACCTGCCAAAGACAAGGAACCGCCCCGGGTTACGCCGCAAAAACCTTCTACCCCGGCACAAGAACCGTCCTTTGCGCAAAAAACCCCGGCCCCAACGCAGGCCCCGGCCAGGAATCTACCACCACCTTCTACTTTCCGGGCTCAAAAAACCGCCGAACCGCCTCAAATGCAATTCGGTTCATGGGGAGAAATAAACGTCGGGCAAAAACTTCTCTTGATTGCCGGAATCGTTACGATGGTTTTTGGCATCGGCTTTTTCCTGAAATACTCCTTTGACCAGGGCTGGATAGGCCCTGCAGGGCGCGTGGCGCTGGCATACCTCTGGGGCGCTGCCTTTCTCGCGCTTGGCAACACTCTGGACAAACGCGGTTATAACACCTATGGAAGATGCCTTGTGGGCGGCTCGATAGCCGTTTTATACTTTGCCACCTATGCAGGTTTTCAAATATACCATCTCTTTCCGCAAACCGCGGCGTTCTTTCTTATGCTCATCACCACGGCCTTTGCCGCGCTCCTTGCCCTGAAATACAACACACAGTGGCTGGCGATACTTACCACCATCGGCGGCTTTTTCACCCCCATACTGCTCTCAACAGGCGTTGACAACCAGAACATATTAATGACCTACATGCTGATATTGAATGTTGGCGTTCTGGTAATGGCCTCTGTAAAAAATTGGCGAAGCCTGTTTGTCCTGGCTTTTGTCTTCACGTATCTATTGTATCTGGGCTGGTATAGCGAATTTTATTCTGCGGAAAAATTCTGGCCTTCGATAATTTTCCTGAATCTATTCTTCATAATATATGCCGTAATACCATATCTGCATCTGTACAGGACAAATAGCGAGACTGATATCGACGAAATAAGCACCTATAACACCGTTCTTATATTATTTTTCAATTCCCTCATAACCGGCATATTCAGCTTTATCATGATAAAAGGCCGTTACTCCTATGAATGGATGAGCGTGCTGACTATCTCATATGCCGCCCTGTTTACAATGCTGGCCGCCATTACGATGGCGCGACGCCCAAAACTCAAATGGCCTGCTGCTTTTTTAATAGCAAAGGCTATGCTTTTTATTATTCTTACCGTGCCATGCCTTTTTTCGAAACATATCATAACGGTCTTATGGGCCGCCCAGGCCGCGGTGCTCTGCTGGCTTGGCTCAAGGACCATGAAAAAACAGTTTTTGGTCTGGGCCTATATCGTGCTTCTGCTGGCTATCGTAAAATTCTTCTTTTACGATTACTTCCAGGTCTTCCATTTATCCCTGTTTAGCCTGTATTTTACCGAATCATACGCTTATCTGTTGCCGGAAAGATTATTTACGGCATTATTTATCCCCGTCATTCTTTTCTGGTTTTCGCGCAGGGCAAAAACACGCGCCCTTGAAATCTTTAATGGTAATTCTCTTCCTGATTCGGCGATTTTAATGGTTTTCTTCTGGATAACGCTGTTTATCACGTTAAATATCGAGACTGCCGCGTTTTTCCACGAATACCTGCCTGGCGCAAGGTTCGCGGCCATATCGGTCCTATGGTCGGTATTCGCCACAATTCTTATGCTATTGGGCTTTAGATACAGAAGCAGCGGATTAAGAAACTGCTCTCTTTTGCTTTTTCTTATAACCATAATAAAGGTTTTTTTCGTGGATATAGCAAAACTGAGCACGCCATACCGAATTGTTTCCTTTATTATTCTCGGATTGGTCTTGATAGGTGTTTCATACCTGTACCATAAATACAAAAAGGAACTCGAAGACGCCCTTGCCGCAAACAAGACGGAGAAAAAATCAGTATGAAGAGAAATCTGATACTGTTATTCGTGGTCATATGCCTTTTGACGGCAGCGGGCCGGGCCTTTTCCGCTTCTCCTGAAAATTCCGCTTACCTTGGCGAAATATCCGGAAGCGGCGCGCCGGATTCGCTTTTTTCGATACACATTGATTCCGATATTCTTTCAAAATGCGCGCCCGGCTGCCCTGACCTTCGTCTTTACTCCGCCAAAAGCAGGGAAATCCCTTACGCGCTGATAGAAAGCAAATCCAAACAACCGTTGGCAATAACAAGTTACGAATTAAAGGCGCTGGAATACAGCGAGAATAAGGACGGGTCTTCTACTGTCATATTCAAGGCACCGGAAGGCGCTATAGCGATAAACGCCATGGAAATATCATCAGCGAACAGAAACTTTAAAAAGGCAGCAACGCTTTTGGGCAGTAACGACAGGCTTTCCTGGAAATTTATCGCAAACGGGGCTTTTTACGATTTTTCTTCGAAACTCGATTTACGAAATACGCGACTCGAGTGGACAACACCGTCGAACTACGCCTATTATAAACTTTCGCTTGCCGATTCCTCGGCCGGCAAAGATAAAGAACCATCCATCACCCTTACGTACAAAGAACTTTCTTTTTCAACCGAGACGGTCGCAGCCAACAATCTCAGGATCGACAAAATATCCGTTTTTTCTAAACCAACAAACGTTCCGAAAAGCTTCGATTTTATGATGGTAAGCGGTTTTTCCTCAATGCAAGACGAGGCCGGCAACACGGTTATTATTTTCAAGCCGCATGTGCCTATCGAAACAATCTCTTTCGACGTCATGTGGCCGGCATATTACTATCGAAACGTTAAAATTTACTCGACCGATTCAACAAAACCGGAAAACTTCAGTCTAAACAGTTCTACGGCAATCTATAATTTTCCGCTTTTCGAAGGCCAAAGCACTCAGAAATCCGTGCCGTTAAACGGTTTATGGCGCCGCTATCTGAAAATAGTCATAGAAAACGGCGATAACCCGCCGCTTTCGATAAACGCGCTGCGAGTCGGCTGGACAGGGCGTAATCTTTATTTTTTCGCGGATTCACCGTCTTTTACATATAAATTCGGGGTCGGTGGCGAAGGATTCAAAAAACCCGTCTACGAAACCGAGAAAATGATCAACAGCGACAATATCGATTCGTTACATCCAATAGAGCTCGAACTGTCAACGCTTACAAAAAATACCGCATATTCCGCCATAACTCCGGCTGCGGCCTTTCGCGAGTCTTATGAGAAAACAATCTTAACTGTTATTATTGCGATACTGCTTATCGTGATTACCGGCTGGATATACAGGATAATAAAGCACTCTAATCCCCGTTCATAAGTTAAACCCGTAGCCGCTCTTTTATTTTCCGATACAAAAGTTGGAGAATATGTTATCTAATATTTCTTCCGGCGTTGTCTCGCCGGTTATCTCACCTAGCGCGTCCAGCGCTGCCTTTATCTCGAACGCAATAAGCTCGGTAGCGCCGTTATCGTCAATGAGTTTTAGAGCCCTTGAAAGCGCTGCCATTGCTTTTTCAACGGCTGTCTTCTCCCTTAACGTTGTTATGACCTCTCCGGCCTCTGCCTCAAAAAACATCTCGCCGCCCTGCCCTGCGGCCGCGCATATTGCGTCCTCGAGTTCCTTTAATCCCTCATTCTTTGTTGCCGACAGAAGAACTATCTTATCGGTTATTTTCCCAAATACCATTTGCCCGTCTTGAAGACATTTTCTCTTATCGCCTATTGTGTCCACCTTATTCAAGATAACGATTGTCCTGCCTTCTGTTTTTAACGACTTTATGGTTTCCGTATCTTTTGCAAACTCTGTTGCATCGGCACTGCCGTCCGTTACGTAAAGAATTATACCGGCATTCTTTGCTTTTTCTTTTGCCCGCTCTATACCAACCGACTCGACCTTGCCTGCTCCTTCGCGTATCCCTGCCGTATCCGCAAGCCGTATGCCAATGCCGCGTATAACGACCATTTCCTCGATAACGTCCCTTGTGGTCCCTGGTTCTGCCGTAACAATAGCTCTTTCTTCCCTCAAAAGAAGATTCAAAAGGCTCGATTTCCCGGCATTAGGCCTGCCGAGTATGACGGTCCTCACGCCTTCTTTTAGCGCAACCCCTGCCTTATACCCAAGCGTTATATATTCAAGATTTTTTTCTATGCTCTTAATGGATTTTTCGAGTTCAACCTTGTTTATTTCCCTTACATCCCCTTCATCCGGAAAATCAAGCTCAGCATCGAGCCTGCTAATAACGTCAATTAACGGGCCCTTGGCCAAATTTATCTTTCTTGAGAGCCCGCCCTCGAGCCTTCCCCTGGCATTTCTCAAAGCAGCCACGGAAGACGCATTTATCAGGTCGCTTACAGCTGCAGCCTGCCCAAGGTCGATTCGATTATTAAGGAATGCCCGCTTGGTGAACTCCCCAGGCAAAGCAAGCCTTGCGCCCTGCTTTAATACCGCTTCGAGCGCAAGCCTGACTATCAGCACGCCACCGTGGCAGTGAAACTCAACCGTATCTTCGCCCGTATATGTCTTAGGGCCTTTCAGGTAAACAAAAAATACGTCGTCGATAGTCTCGCCTTTTTCCGAGACCATGCGGCCGTAATACATCTTCGCATGTTCGTATGTCTGGATTTTACTCTGGGAACAAAAAACCCCGGAACCTATGTCCAGGGCATTTGGGCCGCTTATCCTTATAATTGCAACACCGGCGCTACCTGGCGCCGTTGCAATAGCGGCTATTGTGTCTTCGATTGGCATTGCGTTATCTTCGAAAGCAAAAAAACAGCGCCGGTTTTATCGTCATTTCCAAGCTTATGCGGGTTTCGGTTTTTTCTTGAATAACGTTATTTCATCCTTATACAGATGGTACTGCTGGGCAATGGAAAGAAGATTGTTTATGAACCAGTAGAGAACGAGGCCGGATGGCATCTTTAAAAATACAAAGGTCAATACTATGGGCAAAAACAGCATGATTTTTTCCTGCATCGGTTCCATGACCGTTGGCGTAAGTTTTTGCAAAACAAACATGCTAAGACCCATAAGTACAGGGGTCACATAATAAGGGTCGTGCACCGAAAGGTCCTGCAGCCACAGAGCAAACGGCGCCTGCCTCAATTCTATGGCCACGTACAAAACCTCATAAAGCGCGATGAATACCGGTATCTGCAAAAGCATGGGCAGACATCCGCCGGCCGGACTAAGCGGGCTCATCTTATGGCGTTTATAGAGTTCCATTATTTCGGCGTTCAGCTTGACCTTATCGTTCTTGAATTTTTCCCTTATGGCCATCATTTCCGGATGCATGCGTTTCATGTCTTTCATGGAATTCATGCTTATCTTGGTAAGCGGATAGAAAAGTATCTTTATTATTACCGTAAGCACTATGATGGCGAGACCGTAATTCTTGAGATATTTCTCGAAAAAGTTCAAAACCGCGAGCGCGGGCTTTGCCATAAACGAAAACATGCCGAATTCGATTGCATCGTCAAGAAGCCGTTTTTCGTCGGCAAGCATGTTAAATTCCTTGGGCCCGACGTATAACCTGGATGTAAACGTTACTGCGGTCGAAGGATTAAGCTCCAGATTGGACCCTATGGTAAGCCGCGCCTGGCCTGCCATCGGTATGGTGCTTCTCCAAAACCGCTTTTCGCCCTTTTCCGGGAGAAGAGCGGAGAGAAAATACTTTTCCTCTATTCCTATCCAATCGAGCGAATCAACGCCTTTTAAATCAGCTTCCTTACTTTCATGTATATCCTGTCTTACAACTTCATTGTTTATCATCCAGAGCGGGCCTTGATGAAAATACGGTTTTTCCTCGGCCTCGTATGTTCCGGAAAACTCCGTAAAATAACCGCCACTTATAATTCCTTTGCCGGTGTTTGTTATGGTAGATTTTATGTCTGCCGTATATGTATCGCCAAAAAACGTTATTATTCTTTCGACCTTTACTCCGGAAGACGTTATGGCCTTTAAAATTATTTCTTTTGTCTCATTTTGTTCAAGTACCAGTTTTTCCGTCGACAAAGTAAACACCAGTGTTTCGAACTTGTCGTTTATTACCAGTTCTTCGCTAAGATGAGGTCTGCGACCAAAGGACTTGGCAATTTCCACGGCTTCGCTGGAACCATCATTTCTTTTGGTAGAATATGTTTTCAGCTTCCAGCTCTTGATAGCGCCATTGACATTGCTTATAACAGCCGTATATAACGGCGTTTCGATAGTTGTAAGAACTTCTTTTATGGTTGGCGCCTGAGGTGTTGCCTGCGCCGGTTTTTGTATTGCACCACCTGGTTCCGTGGACACAATACTTTTTTCTTTTGTGGAGACCGCGGCATTCGGCGTTTCTGTTGTTGCAACAGGCGCTTCCTGGGCCGGCTTTGCGTATTGCGGGAAAAATTTGGCAAGAATAATGGGATATAAAATCAAAATACCCAATCCAAGCACTATGGCGAGTATAAATCTTTTGGTTTCCGGTTGCATTAGATTCCGTTTCCTTTTTTATAGGAACTTTTCTATGGTTCCTATTTTTATTTTTTTATTCTTACGGCAATTTTTTCGGGCACGGGATCCGGGCCTCCGGCTGCAAACGGATTGCAGCGCAGAATGCGCCACAAACCAAGCGCTGAGCCTATTAACGGTCCGTGCTTTTCGACCGCTTCGTCCGTATAACACGAACAGGACGGATGATATTTACACGCGCCGCCAAGATATGGAGATAACAGGGCCTTATACAAAAAAATTCCGGCCTTTATGGAAAATGCCGCCGGATACGCGATAAACCGCATCGTCATGCTTATTTCAGTTTTCTTTGGCACGCAATTTTTCAAATGGCTTTTTCTCGAGGAAAACCGCATTGATTTCGTCGAGGTTTTGAACGCATTTTCTGGCGACTATCAGTATATCCGTTGTTTCCGGAAAAACCGTTTTGTGCGTCCTGAAAAATTCACGTAATATCCGTTTGGTTTTATTTCTTTTTGCAGCAGAACCAAGATGTTTTCCGACTGCCAAACCGAGCCGCTTGATACCGATATCGTTTTTAAGAACGTATAGGGTAAGCGGCTCTACGGAGATTTTTTTTCCCGTCTTGCGTACCTTTAGAAATTCCGCGTTTTTACGAAGCCGTTCTTCCTTTGTAAAAGTTTGCGCGGACACGTTTATGAAAAGCTACTTATTTTTGCTGACTGTTACGGATAAGCGCTTTCTTCCCTTGGTACGTCTTCTCTTGATGACTTTTTTACCGCCGGCCGTGGCCATTCTTTTTAAAAAGCCGTGGGTTCTCTTTCTCTTCTTTTTTCCGGGTTTATATGTCGGTTGCATTTTTTCTTTTCCTTCCTTGTTATAGCCTCATGGGCATTATTATACAGAGATAATCTTTGTTTTCCGCACCGCAAAGCGTTGCCGGGCTTAATGCGTCTTTCAGGGTTATTTCGACCAGTTCTTCGTTTATGGCGCCAAGGGCGTCTACAAAATATTTTGCATTAAATGCTATTTCTATATCCTGGGCGCCGTACTCTGCCTCGAGCTCTTCTGTCGCATCGCCGAATTCCTGACTTGAAGAATTTAAAATAAGTTTGTTTGAAGAAAAAACAAATTTAACGCCTTTTATTTTTTCCGATGATACCAGTGAAACGCGTTTTAATGCTTCTAAAAAAGTATTTTTATTGATTTTGATTTTTTTATCGTTGTCCTTTGGAATGACCTGTTTATAATCCGGAAACTCTCCTTCTATGAGACGGACATTTATTATGGTTGTATTATTCTTTGCCGTTGCGCTTTTTTTGCCAACATGAAAAGTAAACTCCCCTTCGTTTTCATCGAGAAGTTTTCTGAATTCTCCGACACCCTTTTTCGGCAATATCGCCGGGTTTTCTATGTTTCCTATGTTTTCGCTCTTTTTATCTATTAACGCAAGACGATGACCGTCTGTTGTAACCATCTTTATCGTATCGCCATTTTTTTCTATATAAAATCCGTTGATATTATATCGTGTTTCGTCGGTCGATACCGCAAAAACGGTTTTTTCTATCATGTCTTTAAAAACATCTTTTTCGGTCTTTTTAAGCTTTGTTTCTTCTATTGCCGGAAATGCCGGAAATTCTTTTGCCGGCAAACCCATTATATTATATTTCGACTTCTGACATTTTATGGTAAGTTTTTCCCCTTCTTTTGCCGAGATATCTATATTTTCACCGGGAAGCTCTTTTATTATATCGTACAGCTTCCTCGCGTTTATTGTTATCGCTCCATCTTTTTTTGCTTTTACCTTGCAACAATCTTTTATAAATATTTCGAGATCCGTTGCCAGCGCATTCATCTGATTATTTTTTACTTCCAAAAGCACATTGGCCAGAATAGGCATGGTATTGCGCTTTTCTACTATACCCTGGACACGTTGGAGGATTTTTATAAAATCTTCTTTTGCTATAGTAAATTCCATTTTACCTCCCTTTGGTTCTTTCTTCTTTTATTATATATATATAAATATAAGAAAAGTAGTCGTCGTAGTATGCCCTGTCTATATGTTTATAACAGGGTAAAGTATAAAATATTTTTACTGTTTTTGCTATAAAAAAGTCTTAAGAACCTTTTTTTAAGCTGTTTAAAACAACCTTCGTTTTCTTATCAAAAAATAAAATCTTCTAAAAAGAAGATATCAAACACCTTTTCAACACCTAATTCACCCCGAGCTTGTTGGTAATTATTTGGATTTTTTCCTTAAGCTCGTGATTGTTGGAAAGCTCTTTTTCTATTTTTTTTACGGCATGAATCGCCGTTGAATGGTCCTTGCCGCCAAACGATTCTCCTATTTCCGGATAAGAATATTTTCCGAATTGTCTTGCAATATACATAGCCAACTGCCGCGGTAGCGCTATGTTTTTGTGCCGTCTTTTGCTCTTCAGGTCCGTGTTTTTAAGATTATATATTTCAGCCACGGCCTTTTGAATTTCTTCTATTGTAACGTTTTTTACGCCGCGTTCCCTGGTCAGGTTTTTAAGCGCTTCTTTGGCCATTATGAGGCTGATTTCCTGTCCCGTAAGGCTCGAAACGGCAATGACCCTGTTAAGATATCCTTCAAGTTCTCTTATGTTGGAGCTGGAAACAGAAGCAAGCCAGGTTGCTACATCGTTTGGCAAATCCACGGCTTCGGCCAAAGATTTATTTTTTAAAATAGCGATTTTGGTTTCCATATCCGGCGGCTGGATGTCGGCGATAAGCCCCCATTCGAAGCGGCTTCTCAACCGTTCTTCCATACCATCTATTTCCTTTGGAAACTTATCGCAAGTTACGACAATCTGCTTGTGCGCTTCATATAGTTCGTTAAACGTATGAAAAAATTCTTCCTGCGTACGTTCTTTTCCGCCCCAGAACTGAACGTCGTCTATCAAAAGGACGTCGATATTCCTGAATTTTTTCCTGAAATCGTCCATCTTGTTGCGGCTTACATAATTTATGAATTCATTCATAAACCGCTCGGAAGTATAATAACAGACATTTGTCGGTGTTTGCGCTTCCGCGATCTTATTTCCTATTGCCTGCAATAAATGTGTCTTGCCAAGTCCAACGCCGCCATATATGAAGAGCGGGTTATATTTGCTGCCGGGGTTCTTTGTGACAGCAAGGCACGCGGCGTGCGCGAATTCGTTCTTGGCGCCGACGATAAAGTTATCAAAGGTATATTTGGAGGAAACGCCGCTTTCGGTTGTCTTTTTCTTTGTTGCGGCACGCGGGGTCTGTTTTTGCTGTTCTACCTCGGGAACCTTGCCGTCATTGGAGATCTTCCACGCAATGGAATAATCCTGCGAGGTTACTTTTCTTATGACATCGGAGATTAGCGAAAGATAGTGTTCTTTTATCCATTCGAGGAAAAATTTATTAGGAACTTCGAGCTCGATGGTTGTATCGTCTGCGCCAAGGAATTTTATCGGCTTAAACCAGGTGGCGAAATGCTGGGCGCTGATATGCCCGGTAATCCCATCCAAACAGCTTTTCCAAACATTCGTTGCTTGCATTTATCTAAATCCAATTAAATCGGGATATTCACAGGGTTGTCCACAGCTGTTGATAGCTGTGTTGTGTGCCTATGGAGACCGTTAGAGTATCAAACTTGGTTCTGTTTGGCAAGAGATTTCTTGCCCAAAAAAGAAAAAATATTTGGACTTACCCACAGACAAGAAAGAAGAAAAAAGCTAATAAAATTAAGGAAATACGCCGCGAGCCTCTATAGCCTTGGCTACCCTGCTTACCCCGAGTATCATGGCTGCCATTCGAAGGTCGACCTTCTTATGCTCCTTTATATATATGACCTCGGCAAAGGCCTTTTTCATGATATGTTCGAGTTTTTGGTTTATCTCGGATTCATCCCAGAAAAAGTGCTGTAAATCCTGTACCCACTCGAAATAACTCACAAGCACCCCGCCTGAATTTGCCAGAATGTCAGGGATAACGAGCGTATCTTTGCCGTTTAGTATGCTTTCAGCCTCGAGGGTGGTCGGGCTGTTCGCGCCCTCGACGATTATAGAGGCCTTTATCTTTGCCGCGTTCTTTTCGTTGATCTGGCCTTCGAGTGCAGCCGGTATCAGCACGTCGGCCTTCTGGGCTAAAAGCTCTTCGCCGTTCATTGCCTGGGCCTTATTGAAGCCCGTAACCCCGCCTGTCTCTTCCTTGTGCTTTAAAAGGGAAAATATGTCCAGGCCTTTTTCGTTATATACAGCGCCTTTTGAATCGGAAACGCCGACGACCTGTATTCCCTTTTCGGCAAAAAGTTTGGCGCATCCGGCGCCGACCTTGCCAAATCCCTGAAGTATTACTTTTGCGTTCGAAGGATTCATTTCGCGTATTTTCATTGCCTCGAGCAGGGTCACAAGGACGCCGCGCGATGTTGAAAGCGGTTTGCCAAGAGAACCGCCAAGACAAAGCGGTTTGCCGGTGACAACGCCCGGCACGGAATATCCTTTCATCATTGAATAGGTATCCATCATCCATGCCATCATGCGCTCGTCGGTGTACATGTCGGGCGCCGGAATGTCGGATTCGGGCGAGATGACAAAGGCAAGTTCGTAGGTATATCTTCTGGTAAGACGTTCTATTTCCTTTATGCTCATCTTGGTTGTGTCGCACGCAACGCCGCCCTTTGCCCCTCCAAACGGAAGGTCCACGATCGCACACTTCCACGACATGAGGAACGCGAGCGCGGAAAGTTCGTTAAGCGCGACACTTGGATGGTACCGGATGCCGCCCTTGGACGGGCCCCTGGCTATCGAGTGCTGCACCCTGTAGCCGGTGAAGAACTCAACACGGCCATCGTCCATGGTAACCGGCACCGAGAGGATAAACGAACGCCGCGGGTGCTTTAGACGGTCGTATACGTCTTTTGGCAGATTGAGATGCTCGTTGGCTTTTTCGAGCCTGTAGAGCGCTTCTTTAAAGGAATCCGCGACCATAGGCATATGCCCCCTTAGTTGCAAAATTTGCCGTGTTAAAGACAGATAGGGAAAGTTTAAATCCGCTTGTCTGACAAGTCAAGACTTTAAGTTTTGAGACCGTTTAACATATCAAGATAGATTTTCCTGACACGGGTTGTTTTTTCGACGTAATCGCCAAGAAGCTTTTCTCCGGCATCGTTGTCGTTATAGTAGCCGTTCTTTTTCGCAAGCACTTCCGTTTCCGCGCTCCCGCGTTTCAAAACGCAGGCCGAGGTGTCGTGTATTATCCTTAGCCCTGTTTCGAGGCGCCTGAAAAACCAATATGCTTCAGTGAGGATTTTATAATTATCGGATAAAAGTTTTCCTGAATTCTCGAGTGCGCGTAGCGCCGAAAGCGTATCCGCTGCTTTTAAGCCCTTGTCAGCATTTCCGTATTTAAGCTGAAGCGCCTGGGTAAGGAATTCTATGTCAACAAGCCCGCCCTTGCCTGTTTTTATGTCAAAGGTATCGTTGTCTTCTTTTGCAAGCTCGGTCTCCATGCGCGCCCTGATGCGAAGCATTTCGTCGATGTCGGCATTGGAAAGCCCTTTTTTATATGTAATGTCGCGAAGTTTTTCGACCGTATCGCTGCCAAAAGCCGCATTACCGGCTACAGGACGGGCCTTGGTTGCGGCCTGCCGTTCCCAGATGCTTGCCTTGTCCAGGTGGTAGGAAAAAAGCGCGTCTTTTAAAATAACAAGCGGCCCGGAGCTCCCGGAGGGCCTAAGACGCGTATCGATGCTGAACACTATGCCGGCGTTGGTCCTTACAGAGAGAACGCTTATTATGCGCTGCGCAAGTTTGGCAAAGTATTCGTGGACAGATATGATCTTTGGCCCGCTAGTGTTTTCTTCTCCGGCGCTGTTGTCGTAGATAAAGATAATATCAAGGTCAGAGCCGTAGATAAGTTCCCCTCCCCCGAGCTTACCCATGCCGAGGACAAAGAACGAGTCGGTGCCCGGCAAGCCGTATTTCTTTCGAACTTCGCGAGAGGCTATTTTTATAGAGGCCTCGAGTACTGTTTCGGCAACGAGTGTTATCTGTCCGGATACGTCGTCTAAGGTCTTTAGCGTGTCGTTGATGCCGATTCTGAAAAATTCCTGGCTCTTAAAGCGTCTTAGAACGTAGAGTTCTTCTTCGTAATCAACGGCATTGTCGAGCATCGAGGAAAGTTCCGTCTGCATTTCCAGAGCGGTCTTTATGGGCCGCGACATTTCTCTTGAGAGAAGTATGTCGAGGTTTTCCGGATGCTCGGTTATAAAGTTCGAAAGAAATGCGCTTGAGCCGAATATTTTCAAGAGTTCCGCTATCAGCGGCGGATTTTCCGCGAGCATCGCGTATATACTCGTTCTTCCGCTTATTGCCGAGAGAAAACGTTCCATGTTCATAAGCGCCATGTCCGGGTCCGCTGTTTTGGAGGCGTTTGTGAGTATATGCGGCGCGATACGGTTTAGTATTTCGCTTATGCGCGCCGGCATTTTCTGCAGCGCGCCCTGTTCCCTCAGTATCCTTATGCTGTTCGATACAGCGCCGGTCTTTTTGAACCCGAGTTTTTTAAGTATCGAGTTTACCTCTGCTTCCGGAGTTTCTTCGTTTAATGCCACAAGTGCGTCAGGGGATGCGGTTTTTACGAGTTCGTCAGTTGAGGCGTAGAAAAGCGTTTTATATACCGATTGCACCTCGGTGGTCCGCTTTTCGTATTCCTTCCAGAATTCCTGTTCGGGGGTTTTTTTCTTACCAAAGCCCGACATACGGGCTATTCTAGAAAGTTCTTTTGTTTTTGCCGGAATGACCTGGGTTTGCTTGCATTCGACTATCTGTATCCTGTGCTCGAGATTTCTAAGAAATATATAATTTTCCGTAAGCGTTCTTGCTTCATCCGATGTTACGAGCTCAGCGGTAAGGAGCTTTTGTATTGCTTTAAGAGAGTTGTTTTCGCGCACCTCGGTCTTTTTGCCGCCGTGTATGAGCTGGAGCGCCTGGCAAAAGAACTCTATCTCGCGTATGCCGCCCTTACCGAGCTTTACGTCCACGGCATCGGGTTTTTGTCTTAATAGATGCACGTCGATCTTTTCTTTCATGTTCTTTATTTCTTCTATGGCTGCAAAATCCAGGTACTTCCTGTATACAAACGGGGATATCATCCGAAGAAATTCTTTTCCAAGCTCTGCATCCCCGGCAACAGGCCGCGCCTTTATCATCGCGCTTCTTTCCCATGTCCGGCCCCAGCTTTCGTAGTAAGTCTCGAGGCTTCGAAGCGAATTTGCGAGCTCGCCGCTCTTGCCCTCGGGCCTTAGGTCGAGGTCTACTCTGTAGACAAATCCTTCGCCCGTAGCTTCCCCTATCAGCTTTGTCACGCGCTCGGCAAGCTTTACGAAAAACGCGTGCAGGCTTATGCGGCTCGAATCTTTTTGGCCAATCCCCGCGGTTTCCCCTTCGGCAGAGGTATAGATGTACATTATGTCTATGTCAGAGGAAAAATTGAGCTCTCTTCCGCCGAGCTTTCCAAGCCCTAATACGCAAAAACTGGCCTCTTTCAGAGAACCGTCTTCCGTTGTACATAACGGCGTTCCGTAAGTTTCCTTGAGTTTTCTTGTTGTAAACGAAACAGCTACCTCGAGGCTTGCGGAGGCAAGGTCAGATACCTCTCTTGCGGTTTCCTGCATCGGAGCAAGGCCAAGAAGATCGCGGCTGCCTATTCTAAGGTATTCCTTATTTCTGTATTTTCTGAGAATATTGCCGAGTTCTTCGTGAGAATCCGCCGCAGTTGCCCAAACAGACAGCTCGGAGAGGAAAATATCGGTGTCTTTTACTATGGATAATTCGTTTTCGATAAAAAGTTTTTCGAGGTATACGGGATTTGCCGAAAGCATATGCGACAGGAATTCAGAAGAGCCGCAAAGCGTTGTCAGGCGTTCAAGATGTTTTTCCGTTTTGGCAAGTTCCTCGACGGCCGCGCTATCGGATACGCTGATTATCCTTTCGAGGTTTACGATGCAGTCGTCGGGTGAAGAAGAAAGCGAGGCAAGCTCGGTTATCCTGTCCAGTTTGTCCTTTAGCGCTGTTTGGTAAAGCGATTTCAGGTCTTTAAATATTTTTGCCGTATCGCCAAACCCGGCGGCTCTTAGCAGTTTTTCCGCTTCTTTTTCGTCGAGTTTTGTAATGCTGCTTGTCATATCGAAATATTAAACACCTTTTGGCGAAAAAAGGCAATATCGAGGCAAGGCGGCTTTTTTATCGCTGTAATCTGATATGCAATTATGGCGTGTCGGCAGAGCGTGTTACGGCGCGGTTATTTAAGCGGCACGTTATTGCTTCTCCATGCGTTCATGCCGCCGGAGACGTTTATTACCTTTTTGAACCCGAGACTAAGCATTACTTCCTGTGCCCCTTTGCTCCTTTTTCCGCTTCTGCACACAAGGAGATAGGTTTTTGTCTTGTCGAGTTTCGAGACCTTGTCCTTAAAATCCGAAGCAAGATAATCCACGTTAACCGCGTTTTCAACGTGGCCTTCGTTAAATTCCGCGGGTGTCCTTACGTCCAGGAGCACTGTGGAAGAATTTTTTTTCATGAGCTCGTATGCTTTTGCCGGGGTCATGTCGCTATCTTCGGCAAGGCCGCTACCCGGTATCGTTGCAATTACGGCAAAGGCCGCGGCGAATAACAGGCCAAAAAGGATTTTTCTTACTACCGTCATATTCAAAAATCTCCTGTTTAGAGATTATCCGGAAATCGATGGTGGGCGGTGCAGGGTTTGAACCTGCGACTTCCACCGTGTGAGGATGGCACTCTACCGCTGAGTTAACCGCCCGTATTTTATCCATATAGTATGCCTACTCCGTGCTTTGGTGTCAAGCCAATGTTTTTACATATTGCCAAAAAGCGGCGGTGCGGTTATAATTTTTTTATGCGCATATTAGGGCTGGATGTGGGCAACAAAAGGATAGGGGTGGCGCTTAGCGACCCCGGCGGCCTTATAGCCCAACCCTGTCTTGTCATAACAAGGCGCGGACTCGATGCGGATGTTGCCGAGGTGCTAAAGGCCGCTACGTTAAACGATGTCGAGAAAATAGTGGTCGGTCTCCCATACTCACTTGACGGCACGCTAGGGCCGCAGGGAGAAAAAGTATTAAAATTTATCGAAGCGCTCAAAAAAGCAACTTCGCTCGATATAGAGACATGGGATGAGAGGTTTTCCACTGCCGCTGTCGAGAGAACTCTTATAGAAGGAGATGTTTCGCGCGCCGACAGAAAAGGCGTGGTCGATAAGGTCGCGGCAGCTTTTATTTTGCAGGGTTATCTTGACTCAAAAGGCCCGAGGGAGTAGTATATGGGCCTTATCTTGGAATAGCGCGACAAAGAAGAGGATATGAAACTAGATAGAATCAAACTCATTACCATAGCCGCTTTTGCGGCAACGGCGGCAGCTGTTGCTGCCGTATATTTTTATGCATTGATTTTTATTCCTTTAAGCGGCGCCTCGGATATTCCGGCCGCAAAGACCGTGTTTATTCCAAAGGGCGCGAGCTTTCGGCAAATCGCCAATATCCTTGTAAAAGAAGGTCTTATAAAAAGTTCCAAAGGCTTTGATTACGCGGCCTCTATCAAAGGCGCGAAAAAGAGCCTGCAGGCAGGAGAGTATGAGCTCTCGAGCAACATGAGCCCCTACTCTATTTTATCGGTGATGGCTGCCGGAAAGGTAAAGCGCTACGCCGTTACCATACCCGAAGGCTTTAATATGTATGACGTGGCAGCAGCGGTTGCGAAGACAGGCCTTTTTAGCGCCGAAGAGTTTCTTAATAAGGCAACGGACAAAAAATTCATAGAAACATTCGGCATAGACGGCAAGGCAGGCGCCGGGTATTCCCTCGAGGGCTATCTCTATCCGGATACGTATTGGTTTACCAGGACCATGACAGTCGAGGACGCAATAAGGAAGATGGTTGGTCGGTTTAACGAGGTCTTTGATAATGACTTGCGCCGTAAGGCCAAGGAGCGTGGGTATACGTTAAAAGAGGCTGTTACCCTCGCCTCTATCATCGAGAAAGAAACGGGTGTTGTTTCCGACATGCCGCTTATATCCGCGGTGTTCACGAACAGGCTCTTAAAGGGTTACCGTCTGGAGAGCGACCCTACCACCATATACGGTATAAAGAATTTCAACGGTAATCTTCGTAAAAAGGATTTACAGGAGAAAACGCCTTATAATACATATTCCATCTTTGGCCTTCCCGCTGGCCCCATAGCCAACCCCGGAAAACAGGCGCTTATTGCAGCACTCGAGCCGGCAAAAGAGTCTTATCTTTACTTTGTCTCCAGAAATGACGGCACGCACCAGTTCTCGCGCACTCTTACAGAGCACAATAAGGCCGTCAACACCTATCAGAAGGAATACTTCAGAAAAAAGAAGAACAGCGGGCAGTAAACTTATTTAAAGCAGGTCGAGCTTTCCGGCAAGCCCTTTGCTAGAATGCACCTTACCCTCGAGGTCGACCACTATGACGTTTACGCCGCTAAACGACTCCGCAAGCTTCATGCCCTTTTCCTTACCAAGCACGAATACTGCTGTTGAGAGCGCATCGCCAAGGAGCGGGTCTTCGGAGACAATGGTTACGGCGTGGCATTTATCGGCCGGGAAGCCGGTTGCCGGGTCGAGTATATGGTGGTAGCGCTTGCCGTCCTTTTCAAAGAACCTCTCGTAATCGCCGGAGGTCGAGATGGCGCCGGCCGTTACCTTTAGCGTTCCGATAAGCTTGTCCGTTGCAAGCGGGTTCTTGACGCCAATCTTGAAGGGCTCCATCATTCTGCTGTCTTGATAAAGGTACATATCTCCGCCGGCATGCACTATGGCCCACTTGACCCCGGACTTTTTGAGTACGGTGAATGCCCTGCCCACGATGTAACCTTTTGCGACACCGCCGAGGTTTAGCACCATGCCGCGGTTCTTCAGTTCTATTGTAGAGGCAGCTTCGTTGATTTTTACATTTTTATAATTGACGAGGGGTAGAAGTTTTTTGATTTCCTCTTCATCCGGCACGGTCTTTGTTTCTCCGGAAAAGCCCCAGAGCTTTGCCAGAGCCCCGATGGTCGGATCGAACGCGCCGTTACTTTTTTCAGCAACCAGCAACGCGGTCTTTACGACCTCTATTGTTTCGGCAGACACCTTTACGGGCCCCTTGCCGGCGTTTGACGATACCTTCGATACGTCGCTCGAAGCTATATAGCTGCTGAGCAGTTTTTCAAGCCTGTCTATTTCTGCAAAGGCCTTGTCAGCCGCAACCAGGTTCTCGTCCTTCAGATCTATCTGAACGAGCGTGCCCATCTGCATGCGGGAGTAGGATTTTGTCTCCGTTCCTTTGCCGGAGAAAAGCACTATGGCCGCAAGCGTCATTATGGCCGCGGCAACGGCAAGTACGATTATTGCCGCTACTATTTTTTTCGTGGTCGAGTTTTTGTTGGCCATTAATAATGTGGGTATCCGGCAACGGGCCGGATGCGCGGTCAGTAAAGGTCTTCTTCGCCTTCGGTCTTTTCGAGTATGCCGAGAGGAGGCTCTTCCTCGTAGCGGCCTTTCATGAAGGAAGTTCTCTCGTTCTTGGTCTTGCATTCGACGCAAACCTTGGTAAACGGCAGTGCGCGAAGCCTCTCTTCGCCGATGGGTTCGCTGCATTCTTCGCAAAGTCCATAGTCAGGGTCGTTTAGATGGTCTATGGCGTCTTCTATTTCAAGAAGCCGTTCCCTCTCCCTGTCGCCAAGCGTAAGGGTGAGCTCGCGCTCTCTCTCATTGCTTGCGATGTCGTAAATGTCGCCGATTTCGAATTTGTCGGTATCGCTCTCGCTTCTCATCTTTAGGGCGAGCTCGTGTAAGAGCCTCGTTTTCTGGTTCTCGAGCTTCTTTAACATTTCCTTTTTAAAGGAACTCTTTTTTATAGGGGTCGGCTTTTTCGTGGCAATTGTTTTCTTTGCCGGTGCGGCCTTTTTTGGGGCAGAAACGCTCTTTTTCGGCAGAGCCTTCTTTTTGGCTGTTGGTTTGGTCTTCTTTTGGGTTTTCTTTTTGGCGGCCATAGAATTAAGAAGTATACTTTATTTGGCGCAGTTGTCAATAAATTTTTACCGCTTTTCCGGGTTTTTGTAACTCTTTTATCCGCCTCCCCCTGTTCCGGTTTTTTTCGGATTTTACCGGCCTCGTTGACATGGCTTTGGCCGTTACTATAGAATGTAGGTTCTCCTGTAACGTATGAGAAAATACGATGTCATAGTCATAGGCGCCGGACATGCGGGGTGCGAGGCCTCGCTTGCAGCGGCAAGGACGGGGCTTAAGACCCTTGTGCTTACCATCAGCCGCTCTACCATCGGCCAGATGTCTTGCAATCCCGCCATAGGCGGCATAGCAAAAGGGCATCTTGTAAAGGAGATAGACGCGCTTGGCGGCGAGATGGGCCGCGCCATAGACGACGCTTCCATACAATATCGCACGCTTAACGCCAGTAAGGGCATGGCCGTCAGGGCCACCAGGGCGCAGGCTGACCGTGCTCTTTATAGGGAGCGCATGAGAAAGGCGCTTGAGGCAGAGCCCGGCATAGAGATTGTCGAGGGCCTTGCCGAGGCGCTTATTATAGAGAGTTCCCCTCGCCTAAAGGTAACAGGTGTAGAAACCAACATTGGCGAATCTTTTTTTGCCAAGACCGTTATCATAACCGCAGGCACCTTCCTAAACGGCCTTATGCATATCGGCGCCAATAAAACACTTGGCGGCAGGGCCGGCGACATATCGAGCATAAAACTTTCCGAAAGTCTCCGTTTGCTTGGCCTTTCCATGGGCAGGTTAAAGACAGGCACCTGCGCAAGGCTCGATAGGAATTCAATCGATTATTCTATTCTCGAGGCGCAGCCCGGAGAAGTTGATGCAACTCCGTTTTCTTTTTCAAATGCCAAGGTGATAGAGGACCAGCTCCCCTGTCATATTACTTATACGAACGAAAGAACGCACCAGGTTATAAGGGAGAACATGAAGTTCTCGCCTTTATACAGCGGCGAGATAAAAGGCATAGGACCGCGTTATTGTCCTTCCATCGAAGATAAGATAGTTAAGTTTCCGGACAGAGCCAGGCACCAGATATTTCTTGAGCCAGAGGGCCGCGGTACCATAGAGGTCTATCCAAACGGGCTTTCAACGAGCCTTCCAGAGGAGATACAGCTTAAATTCATCAATACAATCAAAGGGTTAGAGAGCGCAAAGATACTTCGCCCCGGGTATGCCGTTGAATATGATTATGTGAACCCAACGGAACTTAAGCCAACGCTAGAGACAAAGGCCATAGACGGGCTTTATCTTGCCGGACAGATAAACGGAACGTCGGGGTATGAGGAGGCTGCTTCGCAGGGCCTTATGGCAGGGCTTAATGCGTCGCTAAAAATACGAAACCTCCCTCCCCTCATCCTCGATAGGAGCGAGGCGTATATAGGAGTGATGATAGATGACCTTGTGACAAAGGGCACGGCAGAACCTTACAGGCTTTTTACCTCAAGGGCTGAGTACAGGTTGCTTCTAAGAGAAGACAATGCGGACGCAAGGCTTACTGAAAAAGGCTTTAAGGCCGGGCTTGAGGGAAAAGAAGCATACGGTGCTTTTATAGAAAAAAGAAAACTGATAGAAGAAGGACTCCGCTTTCTAGAGACGGAAAAGATTTCCCCCGACACCCTCACCCTCGAACTTTTAAAAAAGCACGGGCTTGGGGAGGTAAAAAAGACGACTTCTTTAAAGGAGCTTCTAAGGCGCCCTGGAGTTTCGCCGGAAATGATAATCGGGTTTTATAAGGAAAGAAACCCCGTGTCCGATGCGTTGGCAAAGAATAAAGTGGTGCTTCGCTCAATAGAGGTCGAGACAAAGTACGAGGGCTACATAGCGCACGAGGCAGAGGCAGCGCGGTATTTCAAGCGCGACGAGGCCGTTACAATTCCAAACGACATTGCCTATGATTTAGTTCCGGGGCTTTCCCGTGAGATACGTGATAAGCTAAAGAGCATAAGGCCGGTATCGATTGGCCAGGCCGCAAGGGTTCCGGGCGTTACTCCTGCGGCAGTGTCCATGCTCATGGTGCATCTTAAGAAAACAGGGATGATATGACATGACAAGAACCGAGGCAAAACAGATTTTAAAAAGAGGTCTCGAAGAACTCGATATAAATGGCAGCGAAGATGTTTTGGAAAAATTTCTTGTCTATCTCGACGAGCTCAAGAAGTGGAACAAGAAAATCAACCTTACCTCTATAGAGGGCGACGAGGAGATAATAAAGAGGCATTTCCTTGATTCCCTTACGCCGTACCCTCTTATAAAGGAGGCATCGAGCCTTTTGGATATCGGGAGCGGGGGAGGGTTTCCGGGGCTGCCTTTGAAAATAGTCCTGCCGCACCTAAAGGTAACGCTCGTTGATTCAGTTGAGAAGAAGGTATTCTTTTTAAAGCACGCGATCCGCACCCTTGGTCTTGCTAATATCGAGGCGCTAAAATTACGCGCAGGAGATGAAGAATCAAAGGATATGTTCGGGTCTTTTGATTGTGTCATATCACGGGCCCTGACCAGCCTTTACGACTACTATCAAATTGGGCATCTTTATGCTAAGACCGCAGGAACGGTCATTGCCATGAAAGGACCCTTGGACAAGAAGCTTTCGGAGGAAATTAAAATTGTGCCTGAGCGGAATAAGTTTGAGGTCATTGAGAGTAAAACCCCGCTCTCGAGCATTAAAACCACCATTATAGTCTTTCGCCCACCCTTAATATAATCAAACGAGAATATATGGGTATAGTATTCCGAACTCTTTGTGTATAAGTATTGGAAAAAAGAATAGGAGAGCATAATTATGGGAGACAGGGCTCAAATAGCAATAAAATCTCAATATGAAAAAAACGGCGCAAAGGTTTATCTATATGGACATTGGATTGGCGTGAGGATTTATGACGTTCTTAAAACTGTAATCAAACGAGGCGCACAGCTTGACGATGCAGAATATCTTGCTCGAATCATCTTTTGCGAAATGATAAAAGGCGAAGAAGATACGGAAACCGGCTATGGTATTTCTACAAGCGCACACGGCGATATTGAGCATCCAATTCCCGTCTTGGATTGTGGAAAGCAAGAAATAACCTTTGAACCGGCACCGGATGGAGAAGAAAACCCCCCGGAAGGCTTTGTAATCACATTTAAGGATTTTATAAATTTTAATATTCCGCATAACTGGTAAAAAAGTCGATTCTCTTCTATGCAATGACAAAAGGAACCTAAATCTTCAGATGTTCCACGTGGAACATTTGGCCGTGGGTTGCTACCAAGGGCCGCCTTCTGCTGTATTATATTTCCGGGAATCCTAAATAAAGAATCAATAGCCCATAACCCTCTGTATTGCCATTAGCCCGGTTGGTCTTTGGCAGATGTTCCACGTGGAACATCTGACCGGAATTGTGGAAGTTTGATAATTGGTGCTCTTCTCTGTGCCTAAAAGACCTTGAAATAAGATATGGGTATGATAAACTACGGCCTGCGTTAAATTATGCGGCACATAGCCGGTCTTGGGTAAGGTGAATGGGAAAAATAATAGCTGTTGCTAACCAAAAAGGCGGGGTTGGAAAGACCACCACTGCCGTAAACCTTGCCGCAACCCTGGCTGTTGCGGAAAAGAAGGTCCTGCTTGTTGACTTCGATCCTCAGGGCAATGCCTCGAGCGGAGTAGGCGCAAAGGCAAATGGCAATGGCACGCCAGGCATATATGATGCCATTGTGAACGGCGAGGATGTTAGGACGCTTCTTAAGGATACCGAGATTTCGTATCTGAAGGTCGTGCCCTCTACCATAGACTTAATAGGCGCTGAGATAGAGCTGGTCGAAGATGAGGAGCGCGATGTAAAGCTCAAGAACTCGCTTGCGGAGATAAAGGCCGAGTTCGACTTCATATTCATAGACTGTCCGCCGTCGCTTAGCCTTCTTACCATAAACGCGCTTACCGCGGCCGATACAGTGCTCATACCTTTACAGGCAGAGTACTATGCGCTCGAAGGCATAAGCCAGATAGTCAGGACGATAGATTTAATACGTCAGCGGCTTAACCCGGCGCTTGAGATAGAAGGCGTTGTGCTGACGATGTATGATGCGAGAAATAATCTCTCCAAGCAGGTTGAGGACGAAATAAGGGCGCACTTCGGGGAAAAGGCGTATGCGACCATAATACCGAGGAACGTCAGGCTAAGCGAGGCTCCGAGCTTTGGTAAGCCGGTTATCCTCTACGATATAAATTCAAAGGGCGCGGTAAGCTACATGGACCTTGCGCGCGAGTTCGTCAATTTCCAGAGCAAGCATTGAAGGGGGCAGATGTCATGAAAAAGAAAGTGCTTGGCAGAGGACTTGGCGCATTGATAGGCGGAGCTCCTTCGGCAGCATCGCAGGCGCAGGGAGCGGCAACTGTGGATGCTTCCGGAAAGTACATGCTTTGTCCGGTTGAGAGGATAAGGCCCAACAAAAGGCAGCCAAGAAAGAATTTTGACGCGGCAGCGTTAGCGCAACTTGTTGATTCTATTAAAGAAAATGGTGTTATAGAGCCTCTTGTAGTAAGAAAATCAGGCGAGAGCTTCGAGCTTATAGCAGGAGAGAGAAGGTGGAGGGCCTCGAAGGCAGCAGGGCTTACCTCGGTACCGGTTGTTATTACCGATGCAACCGATATAAAAAGTCTTGAGCTTGCGATAATCGAGAACATACAAAGAGAGGACTTAAATCCCATAGAAGAGGCCGAGGCATACCAGAGCCTCGTTGACAACGGACTTACGCAAGAAGAGGTCGCGAAAAAGGTTTCAAAGGAAAGGGCAACGGTTACGAACTATTTGAGGCTTCTTCGCCTGCCGCCTGAGATAAAGGACGAGGTTGTAAAAAGCTCCATAAGCATGGGGCATGCGAGGGCAATACTTTCCCTTGAAGGCCATGCCCAGCAGCGCGAGCTCTGCAGGCAGATACTAAAGAAAGGGCTTTCAGTAAGACAGGCCGAGTCGCTTGCTGCTTCGGCAGCGAGAAAGCAGAACCCTTCGAAGGCAGGCAAGAAGTCCCGCCATGCCTTTCCTGTGGAAGAAGAGCTTAGAAGGGTGTTTGGCACAAAGGTTTCCGTTGTTGACAAGAACGGCAAGGGTAGGATAGAAATAGAGTATTATTCGGCGGACGAGAGAGAGCGCATCCTTGCCATGCTTACGCGCAAATAATAAAAACGGCTTGAACCTCAAAAAAGGGGATTGAAAAATGTTTAAGAAAAAAACAGCAGAGCAGCCTGTTACCGAAGCTACCGGATACATCGGAAGCGGGACATATATAGAAGGTAAGGTCCGTTATAACGGCACGCTCAGGATAGACGGGCATTTTAAGGGCGAGATAGAGTCCGAGGGATTCTTGATAGTGGGCGAGAGGGGCAAGGCCGAAGGCGTGATGAAGATAGACAATGCTCTTCTTTGCGGCGAGGTGAGAGGCTCTGTTATAGGAAAAGATAAAATAGAATTGAGGTCCCCGGGGCGCATATACGCCGATATCCAGGCGCCGACGATAATCATGGGCGAAGGTGTGCTTTTCGAGGGCAGCTGCGTGATGGTTAAAAAGCCCGGCACCGGGCCAAAAGAGCCGGTCGAGATATCCACCGATTATGATGGCAAGAAAAAATAATTTTCTTATAAGCGGACAGGGTGAATAGAAAAACGGTTTTTTTGAATTATAAAAGCCTTATTGCGTCAGCGGTTGTTGCGCTGATTTTTGTTTTTGCCGGAGCCGCAGTTTCCGCTGTAGCTGAAAAAAGCAACGCGCCCTATGACATAGTCATAAAGAACGGCCGCGTCATGGACCCGGATACGAACTTCGACGCGATGGGCTATAATGTCGGCATCAGAGGTTCAACCATTACGGCTGTCACAAAGGACGATATAAAGGGCACAATCGAGATAGATGCAAAGGGCCGCGCCGTTACTCCCGGATTTATTGACGTGCTTTCTTACGACCCGATTGAGTACGGCGTAAAGTACAAGATATCGGACGGCGTTACCACAAACCTCGCGCTCCACGGCGGAACGGTGAAGATGGGGCCGTGGTACAAAAGCTTCGAAGGAAAAACAGCCGTTAACTTCGGGGCCGCGTTTTTTTACATGGCTGCCAGGGGAGAGCTTGGCATCTCCATTTATAAGGCGGCAACCGGAGCTGACATAGAAAAACTGAAAAAGACGGCTCAAAAGGCCCTTGACGACGGGGCCCTTGCCATAGGCATAAGCCTCGAGTACGCGCCGGGCATAACTGCGGAAGAAGTCGAGGCAATGGCAAGGATAGCGGCCGCTTATAAGGTTCCGGTCTTTTTTCACGCAAGATATTCGGACATGGAGGAGCCGGGCACGAACTTCGATGCGCTAAGGGAAATCATAGATGTCGCGAAAAAAACGGGCGCGGCCGTACACGTTGACCATATAAACAGCACCGGCGGCACCTTCTCCATGAACGAATCCGTTGCCATGGTAAAAAAGGCAATTGCCGATGGCATTGACATAACGGCGTGTATTTATCCGTATGATTACTGGGCAACGCATCTTAACATGGCAAGGTTCGACGGTGACTGGCAAAAACGCTTCAGGATAGGTTATAATGATTTGCAGCTTGGCGCCTCGACCGAAAGGCTTACTGAGGAAAGTTTCAAGAAATACAGAAAGCAGGGCAAGCTCGCTGTTGCATACGCAATACCCGCGGAGGATGTCGTAGCCGCGATAAAGGCGCCGTTTGTGATGATAGGGAGCGACGGTATTTTAAACCCCGGAAACAACAATCACCCGAGAGGGGCAGGCGCGTTCGTAAGGACGATTGCGGTTTATGCGAGGGAAAAAAACGTTATTACTCTTATGGAAGCAATAGCAAAGATGACCATAATGCCGGCAAAGAGGCTTGAGCGCGGAGCGCCTGTGTTCAAAAAGAAGGGCAGGCTCTCCGTTGGCGCCGATGCCGATATACTTATTTTTGACCCGGAGAATGTCAGGGATACCGCGACGGTTGTCAAGCCGAACTCGCATTCCGTTGGCATGGATTATGTCATAGTCGGCGGCGTTATCGTTAAGGACGAAAACGGCGTTAGAAGGAATGTAGCGCCCGGGCGGGCGCTTAAATCCTCGAGATAGGCATAGGTGTATTTCCGGCGTTTTGGCCGATAAATTTAATATACAAGGAGCAAAACATGTCCAATATAGAGACAAAGAAAATATGGATGGACGGAAAACTCATAGATTGGAAGGACGCGACAGTACACGTCCTTACCCATTCGCTGCACTACGGGCTCGGCGTGTTCGAAGGGGTGCGCTGCTATAAGTGCGAAAACGGCAAGAGCGCGGTCTTTAGGCTAAAGGAACACACAGACAGGCTCTTTGATTCGGCGCACATAATGCAGATGGAGATACCGTTTACAAAAGACGAGATAAACAAGGCCGTGGTCGAGACCATAAAGGCCAATGACCTTAAAGAGGCCTACATAAGGCCGCTTGTGTTTCTCGGAAGCGGCGGCATGGGCGTGCTGCCAAAGCAGAACCCCGTGCGCGTGTCCATTGCAGTGTGGGAGTGGGGCGCTTACCTCGGGGAAGAGGGTATCTCGAAGGGCATAAGGACGAGGATATCGTCATTTACGCGCCATCACGTGAACGTTTCGATGACGAGATCCAAGACCAGCGGCCATTACGTGAATTCCATACTTGCCAAGCGCGAAGCCATAAAGGACGGGTATGACGAAGGCATTCTTCTTGATACCGAAGGCTACGTTGCCGAAGGGAGCGGAGAAAATATCTTCATCGTAAAGAACGGGGTTCTAAAGACACCGCCGCTTACCTCCGTGCTAAACGGCATCACCAGGGACTCGGTGCGCCGCATTGCAGAGGACATGGGCATGACGGTCGTTGAGCAGCGTTTCACCAGGGACGAGCTCTATATCGCGGACGAGGCGTTCTTCACAGGAACGGCTGCCGAGGTTACGCCTATTAGAGAGGTCGATAACAGGAAGATAGGCGAGGGTAAACGCGGCCCGGTAACGGAGAAGATACAGACAACGTTCTTCGATGCGATAAAGGGCAAGAGTAAAAAATACGAAAGCTGGCTGACGTATTTCTAGATTCAGCTGCTTAAAAGACATAACTCAAAAGGCTGCTTGTAAAGGCAGCCTTTTGTTTTGTTTAAGTAAAAATTTTGCGCAACCCGGTAAGAGATTTTCCTTGTCAAAGCAGGGTATTTCTTATATTATTTTAGATAGAATCATTTTATTTTCAATAAGTTACGTTTCTTTTAGATATCATAGCCGGCATAGCAAATGCGTTTAACCTTGCAAAGTCTTCCGGCGTTTATCCAATTAGGAGAAGCAAATGAATGCCAAGAAAAAGATATTGGCTCTCGATGACCAGAAGCCAATGCAAAATATTTTGAATTTTGCATTGAAAAAGGAATTCGATATAACCGTTGTCGACAAGGCGCGTAAAGCAATCGAGAAGTTAAAGGCAGAAAAATTCGATATGGCGCTTTTGGACATTGCGCTCGACGGCGACGAGACCGACGGCATCGGGGTTGCCGAGCAGCTGCAGGCCCTTGCAATAAACGTTCCGATAGTATTTCTTACTTCATTTTCAAAGGAAAGTCTCGACGAGGAGCAGCTTGCACGCATAGGCAGGCTTACGAATCTGAAGTTCTACCAGATAAAACCGATAACCCCGCACGAATTGATAGATAAAATAAAGCAGACCATCGGTTAAGCGGCGGTATTGCGGTTTTTTGACGCTTGGAAATTTTCTGTATTTTTTACATATTGCGGCAGGAGTTATTTTATGCCGAAATCGGACGGTTCTATCCCTAAATTCAAGATAAACGTGCAAAAGCTGACCAGAGGTTTTTATTTTGCCTCTGCCGCAGCCGTTGTCATTTCCGCTTTGATAATCTATGCCGTTATGTCCATGTGGGCAAAGGTCGCCGTTGTCAAGGACGGCTCCATTCCACAGCTTGTCGAAACACAGTACACGGTTATTTCCATAGACGGTACCGCCATGATGCTGGAAAAGTACTTTGATGCGCAGACCCAAGGCGCTAAGGTTGTCCTTCTCGACGCGCTTAGCGAAACCAACGATATTTTCAAAAAAGACGTGGATAAATTGATGGTCCTTATGGATGACGAAGAGGACCGGGAAATAAAGGAAAAGATAATGGCGGCCACCAAGGATTATCTTTCGATGTTCGCTTCCGGACATCCGAACCCTTCGGAGGCATTTCCGAAACTTCAAAGGCTCAAAATATCTCTTGCCGAGCTTCGTGAGTTCGTTCTTACGAAAATAGACAGGGACTTAAAGGCCGCGGAAGCCGCCAAGAACAGGGCGCTTATAATAATAATCGCGCTTTCGGTTATATCCGTAATAGGCATGTTTTTCACGACAGCCGTGCTTGCCGGGTTCATAAGCCGCCCTATTACGGATGTTGCCGGCAAGCTGGTGAAAAATTCGCGCACTATCGGATACGTTTCAATGGAATTGATGGACGGCGTCAAGGCGCAAACCAGCAGGGTCGCGGCCGCAGATAAGAGCCTGGACGAAATGATAAACGGCATCATACGCGGCGATATGGCGAAGAGTGTCGAAAAACAGGCGGAGATATCCGCCGCGTTCTCTGAATTCTTAAGACAGTTTGTCGAGCGGACGTCGGCTGAGATAGCCATGGGCATGATGTCGGTAGCCGAGCAGTCCATGGCCGTGAGAAAAAACGTTGCCGCGTTTTTAAAAGAAATGACAGATATCGAACGAAACATAAAGCTTCAAAGCGGCGCGGTCGAGGCCATAATAGGCGAATTAAAAAAGATGCGCGCGTCAAATGAAATAATAAGCGGTATGGATGTAATGGAAAAAGAGGCCGTAAAGCTGTTGGCGCTTGTCGGGACATCGGTCGAATCCGTAAACAAGCAGATAAAGCTCGGGATTTCGGTCGACGAGGCCCTTGGGGATTCCGCCGCGATAATAGACTCGGTGTCCGAACATACCAAAGAGGCCTCGGATGCCGCAAGAAAGATAAACGATATGATGGATGATCTAAGAGAGACCGTTACCAACATCAGGGGCGGCACAGGGCTTCTTGAGAAACGAAGCAGCGAGGTGGCGGCTCTTTTTGCGAGCATCACGGAACAGGTTAACAGTAATATGGATGGAGCAAGAAAGCTCGAGGACGTGGCCGTTGCCATTAAAGAGGTTACCGGAAGGCTCTCGGTAATCGTCAGGGGAGAGGACGTTATGGCTGATGCCGGCGATAAGCAAAACGAGGTAACAAGATAGTTTTACGGGGAGTTATTTGCGGCAAGAGGGCAGTGTTGGTTTATGCTTACTGTTTTGGCGTCTCCGGCGCGGTTTCTTCCGGTTTTTTCTCTGCGGTTTCTGTTTTGGCGCAAAACGCCGGCTTTATATCCTTCCATTCGGAGTCCGGGAAAATCGGCGTTGTGTTAAATGTTTGTCCCGCGATTTTTTTCTCGATGTTTTTTATCCTGTCGCCTGTCATAGGATGCGTTGAAATATAGCGCAGCGCCTCCGGCATCTTCGGGTCTTTTTTTTCCAAAGTCGAGAAAAATGTTTTCAGGGCAGCCGGGTCTATGTCGGATTTTATCAGCAGTTCGACTGCTTCGCTATCTGCTTCTTCCTCGAGAGTTCTGCTGTAGTTTGTGATGGATAGAATCATCGCGGCATTTGCCGCCACGCTTGCGTCGCCCAAAATCGCGGCAAATAGAAAGCTCGTAGACAGGCTCTGAATAATGTATTTTGTCGCATGTTTTTTAAGAACATGCTGGAACTCGTGGGCAAGGACGGCTGCCAGTTCCTCCGGGGAATTTGTCGCCTCAATGAGCCCGGTAAATACGATTATGTGCCCGCCTGGAGCCGCAAGGGCGTTTACCATTTTGTTTTTTGCGACGTAGATTTTGAAGGTATACGGGTTTTCCGGAATGGATTCGTTTAAGCGGCGCACCATCTCGTCCATGTACTTTTTAAGGTCTTCGTTTTCGCAGAGCCTTTCTCTTTCGGTCAGGTTTTTTACCACCGAGGCCCCGAGACGCTCCTCCCATTTTACCGGAATGTGCGCTGCTATCCTGGATGCTGCGGCAGGAATGCCCCAGAAATGGAGCGCAATAAGGGCGGCAAAGGAAATAAGCGAGAGTACCGCTATAATTGCGGTACGCTTTTTGCGTATTTTGGAGCCGTGAAATCTGTTATCCGGGGAGACTGCCATAAGGGCCTTTAAAAACTCTTCGCCTTCCACGAGCACCGAGGCGCCTTTATATTCGAGCCTTACGGGTTCCCCCTTGAAAAACCCCTGAGTCTGCTCTATGTTTGCGAGCGGCCATTCGTAAGTAGTCTTGCTTTTGAGTTTTATAAAAAGAGATGAGGCGGACAGAGAAACAATGCACGGCTTTTTTCCTGCCGTGCGGCCGTCGTAGTAAAACGCCTGCCATGAGGTCTTTGTCTGCATGATATTTTGGGACGCGTCTTTGTCCTAGATTCCGAAGCCGAAATCCATTTCAAAGCTGTCCATAAGGCCTTCACCGGTTGCCGAGGCCTGGTCGGCCGTTTGTCTTATTTTTTCGAAGTCGACCGTGCCTTCGAGAGAGAGATTTTCAATATTAAAGCGCATGCGGCGGGCCAGCACCCAAGGATATGCTATCCATGCGGTGAATATCAGTATAAGGTAGTTTGTTATTTCGAAGCCTATATATTTACCTGGCGTTATGGAGCATTTGAAGCGCATATTGTCGAAGGTGGTGTGTTCCCAGTCGTAGCGCACGCGTTTTGCCCGAAACCACAGTCCCATGATGCCGAGGGTCGGTATGAAAAGAAGCATGGTAATGACCCAGGAGCCTATAAGGTCGCCTCCCTTGCCGTCGTATGCAAACGGCGTTGAACCGTATCTGGTGTTGCCTCTGAGAAATTCCTGCATCGATGCGTGTAAATACGGGTAATAGATGCTGAATGTGATGCCTGTAAGAAAGTAGCCAAGGGCGAAGACCTTGAAGCATTGGCCGATGGAGCCGGTAAAGGAAAATTTTATTCCCTGCCAGGTCGTGCGCGTAAGTTTATACCTGCGCGAGCCGACCAGGGCTATCGGAACAAGGAGAAGAAAACCGAGAAGCGATAATATGCCGAAGACAGGGCTTACAAAGGTTGATAGCTGGTTGGGAATAACTATAAGGATAGCAAGAAGGCCAACGGCTTTGAGCCACCCTATAAAGAGCTCGAGCCCCGTGCCTGTGAATTGAAAACGGTCGCCGAGGAATTCGGTTTGTCCGTAGATATATTTTCTTATTTTTATTTTTCCCCAGAAGTAATATATGCCAAGCGTTGCCGCGGATAAAAGCATTGTGACAAGGTACAGGATAAATAGCTGTTCACCGCTTCCGCGAAATGCCGGGCTCTCTTTGATATTTTGCGGCGCGTTTGCCGTTGGCGGCGGGGCTTTGTGGCCGGTGTTATCGGCCTGATAATAGGCGATTGTTTTTTCGGCCGAGGCTGCGCCTGTAAAAGGCGGCGGCGTTGATGCGGCTGCGGGTCTTAACAAAGGAAACTTGTTGCCGCATTGTTTGCAGACAACGCGCACGGCATTGGCCGGAATAAGCGATTCGTCTACGTCGTCGGTATGAGAGCAGCTTGGGCAGGTAATTATCACAAAGGCACCGGAGCGAAAGGTATTTTTTAGCGAAAAGCTCTTTAAAATTTATACCATTTGAAAGTTTAAAAGTCAAAAGGGAATGTTTCGGGCATGGAAAATTTCTTCTTTCATTAATGCCGTATTTTTTGTATTATATCGTAAATTCATATCAAAGCTCGGAGCGTACAGGTATACAAATGAAGCCATCTGCCGCAAAAACAGGGGTATTGAGCTTTCAGGAGCTTAAGGCCGCGGTAAAGAACGGTTGGATAAAGACCTTAAACGGCGTTGAAGAAGCGCAGATACAGCCTGCGAGCATGGATCTAAGGCTCGGGCCAAAGGCCTACAGGCTTGTTTCGAGCTTTCTTCCCGAGAGCGGCGCTGTAAGCGATAAGCTGAAAACCACCGGTAATTATCATTCCGACCTCGTTATGTACGAGGTAGACATAAGCAGTGGCGGCATACTGGAGAGGGGAAGCGTTTATCTTATCCCTCTTATGGAAGAGCTTGTGCTGCCTGCGAATGTAGAGGGTAAGGCCAACCCCAAGTCTACGACCGGAAGGCTCGACGTATTCGCGCGCGTGATAACCGATAGAAACCCGAGGTTCGATGAAATACCGGCAGGGTATCGCGGGCGGCTTTATCTTGAGGTAATGCCGAGGTCGTTTACCATAAACGTCAAGGCAGGGCTTAGCCTCGTGCAGCTAAGACTTAGGCGCGGCGACTGCACCATCAAGGATGACAAGCTAAAGGAGCTTAATAAAAAAACCAGGCTCATATATGACGGCGATAAGCATATAGATAACGATAATGTCAGGATATCAAACGGCATATTCATGGGTGTTGACCTTGCGGGCGAGAAAAACAGCCCTGTAATAGGGTATAAGAGCAAAAGAAACAGCCATGTTGTTGATTTAACTAAGAAAAATTACTATAATATAGACGAATTCTGGGAACCTATACATAGGAACAGCAAGGGCACTCTTATACTCGAACCCGAGGAGTTCTATATACTCGCTTCAAAGGAAAAAATCCGGATACCTGCCGGGTACGCAAGCGAGATGGTGCCTTATGAGGCAGGCTCGGGCGAACTAAGGACGCATTATGCCGGGTTCTTTGACCCGGGGTTCGGGTTTGGCAAAAAGGGAGAACTAAAGGGCACAAAGGCCGTGCTCGAGGTAAGGGCGCACGATGTTCCGTTCATGATAGCGCATGGCCAGACTTTTTGTAAGTTGTTTTTTGAAAAGATGAGCCAGACGCCGGATATCGTTTACGGTCCGAAGATAGGTTCGTCATATCAGTACCAGACCATAACCCTCAGTAAACAGTTCAGGAACGGTTAGGGCGCCAAGCCGCTTATAGGAGCGCTTGGTGTCCGCAACGACATGGCAAAACCCGAAGAAAAAAAACGAGGGATAAAGACCGAGCTCGCGGGCGTGTTTTTCCTGACACTCGCGCTTTTATCGGCGCTTAGTCTTATATTTTACCACGCAGGTGTTGACCCGACGCAGGGGGTGGGGCTTCTCGGAAATAACATTACGTGGATGATGTTTGCTGGCATCGGCTACAGCGCGTATTTCTTTCCGCTGCTTCTTTTCTTTCTTTCCTTTGTATTTCTTATAAGGCACGGCGAGGGGTTTAACATAGCAAAGGCCCTTAGCCTTGTTCTTTTCTTTACCGCGTCGTGTGCGATATTTTCTTTTATCTTCGACGGCGCCGTGGCAGGCGGCGTTTTCGGCGAACTTATTGAGAGAAATCTTGCTGGGTACGTCGGCAAGGCAGGCGGCATAATCATATTCAGCGCGGTATTTCTTGTTTCTCTTAGAATAGGCACCGGACTTCCGGTCATACAGATATTCGATAAAACAGCGAGAGCGCTTTGGTTCGTTACAAAGGGCGTTTACGGCGCTGGGCGGTTTTTCGGCAAGAAGGCGGCAGAGCTTAAGAAAGAAGAGATTGAAGCGGAAAAGCCGAAAAAGCAGGCAAAGGAAAAACCCGAGACAGAAGAAGCCGCAAAAGAGCCTGTGCAGGAAAAGAAGGCGGAAAAGCGCGCGCCAAATATCGTTACGCTCGAGCAGGAAAAATCGAAAAAGAAAAAGGCCGAGCCGGTACAGGAAGAACTCGGCTTTACGCAGTCTACGGGCGGAGCCTACCAGCTTCCGTCGACAACCCTTCTCGAGGCTCCGGAAAAGGAACAGGCGGCCGCTGATAAGGAAGTGCTTCTTACCAATTCGAAGATACTCGAGAAAAAACTCAAGGACTTCGATGTCGACGGCTCGGTTGTCGAGGTCCGGTTTGGCCCGGTTGTCACGACCTACGAGTTCGAACCCGCCCCGGGCGTAAAGGTCAACAAGATAGTCAACCTCGCAGACGACCTGGCGCTCGCGCTTAGGGCGCATTCCATACGCATACTTGCCCCGATCCCGGGGAAGGCTGTCGTGGGAGTAGAGGTGCCAAACGTCTCCAAGTCCAGTATAACGTTAAGAGAGATACTGGAAGGCCAGGACTTCAAGAAAAACAAAAGCAGGCTTTCGCTCGCGCTCGGTAAGGACATCTCCGGAGAGCACTACGTTGCCGATCTCGCGAAGATGCCGCACCTTCTCGTTGCAGGAGCAACGGGCTCGGGTAAAAGCGTTTCCGTAAACGTCATGATACTTAGCATCCTTTTCAAGGCCACTCCCGAAGAGGTTCGCTTTCTTATGGTGGACCCGAAGATGCTCGAGCTTTCCATATATGACGGCATACCGCACCTTCTAAAGCCTGTTATAACCGATGTTAAACGCGCAAATACGATGCTTCGGGGCGCTGTCGTTGAGATGGAGCGAAGGTATAAGCTCATGAGCGAGCTTGGTGCAAAGAATATAGAAGGCTATAACGCGCTCGTTGCCGAAAAACCCGGGCATTCGGATACGGACCATAAGAAGCTTCCCTTTATAGTGGTGGTCATCGACGAGCTTGCCGACCTGATGATGGTAGCGGGTAAGGATGTCGAGGACTCTCTCGTGAGGCTTTCGCAGATGGCAAGGGCCGCCGGCATACATCTTCTCGTGGCAACGCAGAGGCCCTCGGTGGACGTCATAACCGGGCTCATAAAGGCTAATTTTCCGGCGCGTATTTCATTTCAGGTGCCGTCGAAGACCGATTCGCGCACCATACTCGATGCCGGAGGAGCGGAGGCGCTCCTTGGTCAGGGCGATATGCTCTTCATGCCGCCCGGCGCGGGAAAGCTTTTGAGGCTGCACGGTTGCTATGTGTCCGAAAAAGACATAAAGAAGGTCACGGACTTCTTAAAAAAGCAGGGTAAGCCTGTTTATCATGATGAGATAATGGATGAAAAGACCGTTGAAAGGATTGCCGAGGCCGAGGACCTAGGCGAGGAGTTCATGGCCAAGTACATGGAAGCGGTCGAGATGGCGCAGAAGATGGAGATGATATCCACTTCTTATATACAAAGGCGTTTTCGCATCGGATATAACACTGCAGCGCGCATAATAGAGAAGATGGAGCAGGACGGGGTCGTTGGGCCTGCGCAGGGCAGCAAGCCCAGAGAAGTCATAAAAAGAGGAATAGGCGAGTAGATGAAAAAGGTTTTTTTGAAAACAGGCGCAACACTTGTTGCCGCAAGTATTATTTTTATTTCAACGGCTGCGTCTGCTTTGGATATCAAAGAAGTCATCAAAGGCGTGCAGAGCAAATATTCCGGCATAAGCACGGTGCAGGCTTCCTTTAAGCAAGACACATATTATAAGGAGCTAAAGCAGCGCGATTCTTCCACCGGCAGCGTGTCCCTTAAGAAACCGGGGAAGATGAAGTTCGTATATAAAGACCCGATACAGGACGAAATCCTAAGCGACGGTAAAAAGTTCATATACTATCAGCCAGACATTGCGCAGGCAGTAGAGTCGCCGCTTACCGAAGGCCCGCCTGCGGTTGCGATAGGGTTTCTCATGGGCGAGGGAGATTTCGAAAAAGATTTCAATGCCTCTGATTTGAAGAAAACAGAGAGCGGTTATGCGTTTACTCTTGCGCCAAAGGAAAAGGACAGGGTAATAAAGTCGATACGCGTTGAAACGAGCGATGAGTTTCTGGTCTTCAAGGTCGTTGTCGACGATGCATACGGCGGCGAGACGACCATGACGCTCACGAACATTCGCGTTAACGAGGATATAAAGGATAGTTTTTTCAAATTCAAAACGCCAAAGGGCGTTAAAATCATAAAACCGTAGAAACCTAAAATATAGCGGGAGGTGTTTTATGCCGTCGTTTGACGTGGTATCAAAGGTGGATGAGCAGGAGATAGACAACGCAGTGAATCAGGCAATCAAGGAAATGGGGCAGCGTTACGACTTCAAGGGCTCCAAGTCCGAGATAAAGTGGGAAAAGAAGGGCGAGATAGTGATGATAGGCGATGATGACATGAAGCTCGAGGCGGTAAAGGACATGCTGCACACCAAGCTTGCAAAGCGCGGCGTGCCGATAAAGGCCCTTGACTACGGCAAGGTCGAGGAAATATCGGGCGGCTTGAAAAAACAGGTTGCGAAGATTGTGCAGGGCATACCGCAGGAAAAGGCAAAGGAGATAGTGAAGATAATAAAGGATTCGAAGTTAAAGGTGCAGGCGCAGATACAGGGCGACCAGCTTCGTGTCACAGCCAAGCAGATAGACGACCTTCAGGAGGTTATCGGGATGCTCAAAACAAAATCGCTCGATATAGCGCTCCAGTTCGTCAACATGCGGGCGTAGGAAAAAGAGGCGCCCCTTGCGATACCGTGCGACACAAATAGGAACGGCCGCTTTAGCGGCCGTTCTTTGTTTTCTGGCCGCTGCTTCTTACGCTGTGGCCGATGAAAAAGCAGCTCCTGCGGCCTGGGTCACGGTTACAAGTGGCGACCTGGTTGAAATACTTAGGCACGGCAATACGATAAAACCTTCCATAGGCACGGAGGTGCTGGTAAACGACGAGATACGCACGGGAAAGAAAAGCGGCGTTACCATTCAGTTCGCGGACAACTCGGTCATAACCGTTGCCGAGCAGAGCAGCATGGAACTTACAGAGTGGTATTTCAATGAAACGGAAAAAACCAACCGCATAAGCACGCGGCTCAAAAAAGGGCGCATGAGAGGGTTTCTTAACGGGCTTTCGAAGGACAATTCCAAAATGACAGTCGAAACGAAGATGATAATTGCCGGTATAAAAGGAAGCGAGATGTCTGTTTGGGAAGAAGAGGAAAGCGGGGATGTCGGCGTTGCTGTGCACGAGGGCTCGGGCTTTGTCGAAGCGCTTGGCGAAAAAATGCAGGTAGCGCGCATGGTGGATGCCGGCCATATGCTGACGGCCAAGACAGGCGAAGTGCTCATGGGGCCGGTGAAGATAACGGCAACGGCGCTAAAGGAACTTAATAAGCTCATTATTATAAGAAAGGACGATCTGATAAAACTTTTGAAGGCAGGGGCCAAGGTGGTGTATAAGGGCGGCGAATTGATAGTGCAGGGCGGAGCAGTCGTTGGCGAAGTGGCCTTAAACGGCGTAAAAAAGGTTTCCGAAACAGCAGCGAACACCGCATCGGAAGTTATAGAGACAACTGTTGATATGGCAAGCGGGGTTAAGCGCGTGGCCGGTGATGTTCTTGGCTCCGGTGATAAGGATGCGCTTGGCACGGCGCCGCTGAAAGGGATGAAGGCAGGAGCTGCCTTGGCAAGGGGATATGAGCAAAAAGTGGATTGAGATAAAGGCCTCCGGGCCTGCGAAGGGCAAGGACGATGTCGTCGATATTGTCGTGGCAGCCGGCAGCCAGGGCGTGTTCGAGGAGGAGGAAAGCGGGCGGCCTCTTGTAAAGGCGTATCTCTTGCCGGAGAAAAAGGCCGAGATAGATAAGATAGAAAAGGCCTGCGCCAGGTTCAATTGGAGTCTTACCGTTACCGATTATAATGATTCGGGGTGGACGAAGAAGTGGAAAAAATTCATCAAGCCCGTGAAGGTCGGCACTGTGTTTGTAGCGCCTACGTGGACAGCCAGGATTCCCAAGTCAGTGCGCCATATCATAAAAATAGACCCGGGCATGGCCTTTGGCACCGGAACGCACCCAACGACAAAGAACTGCATACGCGCTATCTACGATATTTCCCTGAAAAGGTCGAAGGCGGCGCTTGGGAAAACAAAACTCCTCGATGTCGGCACGGGAAGCGGCGTGCTGGCGCTTGTTGCGATTCGCCTTGGGTTCGGTTCGGTTGCGGGCATTGATAACGACCCTATTGCAGTGAAGGTTGCAAAGGAGAATGCGGAATTAAACGGTTTGAAGGTAAAATTCTCGGCAACTTCGCTTGGCCGTGTGACAGGACGCTACGATGTTGTTGTAGCAAATATCCTTGCCGAGACTTTAAAGAGAATAAAAAAGCCGCTTTGCGTGAAGGTAAAAAAAGAAGGCCTGCTTGTTCTCTCCGGCATACTTAACGAAGAGGCGGCATCTGTTGTCGCCGCGTACGTAAAGGAAGGGTTTTCTCTTAAAAAGAAATACGTGACAAAGGAATGGTCGACATTGCTCCTTGAAAAGGCCGGTAAAAAGTGAGACGGTTTTTTGCCGAAGGACTTAAAGAAACCGACAAGGACTTCGAACTCGCGGGCCAGGAGTTTAAGCATCTTAGGGATGTGTTGAGGCTCGAGCCCGGGGATGCCGTTGTTTTGTTCGACGGCAAGGGGCTTGAGGCAGAGGGAGCGATAAAGAGCATAGGTAAGGCAGCGGCCCTGATAGACGTAACAAAGATAAATAATGTCGTGAGGCCCGATAGGATATCCATAACGCTTCTTCAGGCCCTTACAAAGGGCGATGTGCCGGAATTTGTCGTTGAAAAGGCAACAGAGCTTGGCGCGGCACGGGTTGTGTTTTTTGCGGCAAGGAGAAGCGTTATAACGCTCGATGAAGAGAATAAAAAAAAGAAGCTCGAGAAATTCAGAAAAACAACCATAGCAGCCGCAAAGCAGTGCGAGAGAACGCGCCTTGTAGATATAGAGATAAAAAGCTTCGAAGAGGCCCTTAAAGAAGCGGCCGAATTAAAGGTGCTCTTTTACGAGGACTCGACGGATATGGTACTTAAAAACGTCCTCAGGGAAAGGTCTTATAAAAGTCTTTCTCTCTTGATAGGACCCGAGGGTGGTTTTGAAAAAGAAGAAGTCGAGGCTGCGAAGGCTGCGGGTTTTAAGGTTATATCCCTTGGTACGCGTGTTCTAAGGGCCGATACCGCTTCGGTTGCGGCCCTCTCGATTGTTCAGTATGAGCTCGGGGATATGGGACAGGCTACTTGACGCTAAGGATTTTTACTTCGAAGTTAAGGGTCTTTCCTGCAAGCGGATGGTTCGCGTCGACTATGACGGTATTTTCCCTTATCTCGTGCACTCGTAGAGACACGCGCCTGCCGTCCTCTGTTTCGCCCTGAAGCATGCAGTTTACGGCCTGCGCTTCCTTTGGCACGTTCTCGCGCGGCACTTCCTGGAATTCTTCCGGGTCAACGGGCCCGTAGCCCTCTTCGGGCGATACGGTTATCATCTTCATGTCTCCTGCCTTCATGCCGAGTATCTGGCGGTCGAGCCCCGGGATTATCATGCCCGAGCCCTGGAGCAAGTTAAGCGGCTTGCCGCCGACATTGGAGTCTATTATCGTTCCGTCGTTTAGCGTTAGCGTGTATTCGAGGGAAACCATGCTTCCGTTTTGGATTGCCATTGAGAAGTTCCTTTCTGCATTGTTTTTTTGCCGGGAATTATAATACCTTCGGGCATGGTCAAAAGCAAGAAATTAAGCGTCGTTTATGCGGCGGGCCTTGACAACAGGGCGGGTTGGCCATAGATTAATAGTGTAGAACCAAGGAGATATGGCGTGAGGCTCGATAAGTTCACCATAAAATCGCAGGAAGCGCTGCAAAAGGCCCAGCACTTTGTAGAGGGCTCGAAAAGGCAGGAGATAACCGTCGAGGACATGCTCCTTGCGCTAATTGAGCAGGAGGGCGGCGTTGTTACCCCGGTGCTTGAGGCAATTGGCGCGAATGTCAGGCTGATTGCTTCGCAGTTAAAGGAAGTTGTAGAGAAAATCCCAAAGGTCTACGGTGGCGGCGAAGCGGCAGGGATATCAAGGGCCCTTAGAGACCTTCTTATAGAGGCCGAGGCAGAGGCGGAAAAGTTAAAGGATGAGTTTGTCTCAACCGAGCACATATTGCTTGCCGCCACGTCCGGCAAGACCGAGGCAGCAAGAATTTTCAAATCCAACGGTATAACAAGGGATGCAATACTAAAGGCCCTTGTTTCCATACGCGGCTCGGGGCGTGTTACAGACCAATCGCCAGAGGAAAAATACCGGACAATGGAAAAATACACGCGCGACCTGGTCGGGCTTGCGAAACGGGGAAAGCTCGACCCTGTAATCGGCCGTGACGACGAAATAAGGCGCGTTATTCAGGTTCTCTCCAGAAGGACGAAGAATAACCCAGTGCTCATTGGCGAGGCAGGTGTAGGAAAGACAGCGATAGCGGAAGGGCTTGCGCAGCGCATCGTTGCCGGAGACGTGCCCGAGGCGCTAAAAAACAAGCGGCTTCTGGCGCTTGATCTCGGTGCACTTATCGCTGGCACGAAATTCCGCGGAGAGTTCGAGGAGCGTTTAAAGGCGCTTTTAAAGGAAATAGGCGACGCAGCAGGAGAGGTAATTCTGTTTATCGACGAGCTTCATACGCTTGTCGGCGCCGGAGCTGCCGAAGGCGCGATGGACGCATCCAACATGCTAAAGCCAGCGCTTGCGAGAGGCGAGCTTAAGTGTGTTGGCGCAACAACGCTCGATGAATTCCGTAAGCACATTGAAAAGGATGCGGCGCTTGAGCGCCGCTTTCAGCCGGTGTATGTGGGAGAGCCCAATGTCGAGGATACGATTGCCATACTTCGCGGCCTGAAGGAGCGCTACGAGGTGCACCACGGCGTTAGAATCGCAGATTCCGCCATAATCGCAGCCGCAACGCTATCAAATAGATATATCACCGAGAGATTTCTTCCGGATAAGGCCATAGACCTTATAGACGAGGCAGCGTCGCGTCTTAGGATGGAAATCGACTCCATGCCAATTGAAATAGACGAGATAGAGCGCCGCGTTATGCAGCTCGAGATAGAAAAAGAGGCGCTAAAGAAAGAGACCGACAAGGAAAGTATCGAGCGGCGCGAAAAAATAGAGGCCGAACTTGCCTCGCTAAAGGAAAAAGGCACTGCCTTAAAGGCCGTCTGGAAAAAGGAAAAAGAAACCATCGAAAGCCTAAGAAAGAAAAAGGCCGAGATAGAAGAGGTAAAGCTAAATGCCGCAAAGGCCGAGAGAGAGGGAGACCTTGCGAAGGCAGCCGAGTTGAAATATGGCCGCCTCGTTGAATTGGAAAAAGCATTGAAGGCAAATCAGGCTTCTCTTGACACTTCGTCCGGCGCAAAGCGCATGCTAAAGGAAGAGGTCGACGGCGATGACGTTGCCCTTGTTGTCAGCAAGTGGACGGGCATACCGGTCACAAGGATGCTCGAGGGAGAGAAGCAAAAACTTCTTAGGCTCGAAGAAGAGCTCGGTAAACGTGTTGTTGGCCAGGACGCTGCATTAAAGAAGGTTGCCTTGGCGGTTAGAAGAGCAAGGGCCGGGCTTCAGGACGTTAACCGCCCGATAGGTTCTTTCATATTTCTTGGACCAACGGGGGTTGGCAAGACAGAGACCGCAAGGGCCCTGGCAGAGTTTCTTTTCGATGATGAGAAGGCCATGATAAGAATCGACATGAGCGAGTTCATGGAAAAGCACTCGGTAGCGCGCCTTATCGGCGCGCCCCCGGGGTATGTCGGGTATGAAGAGGGCGGATATCTTACAGAGGCTGTTAGGAGGCGGCCTTACTCGGTAATCCTTTTTGATGAAATAGAAAAGGCGCACCAGGAGGTTTTTAATATCCTTCTTCAGATATTAGATGACGGCCGCTTGACAGATGGCCACGGAAGGACCGTTGATTTCAGGAACGCGGTCATTATAATGACATCGAACCTCGGGAGCCGCTACATAACAGAACTTGAGGATAAGGACTATAATGAAATAAAGGAGCGCGTTACCGAGGTGCTAAAAGAGAACTTCAAGCCCGAGTTCTTAAATAGAATTGACGATGCCATAATCTTTCATTCGCTTACGCGTGAGCATATGAAGGCAATAGTGGATATCCAGTTGAAGAAGGTTGAAAAACTCTTAAAAGACAAGAGGATAGCTCTTTTGTTAACAGATACTGCAAAGACCTATTTAGCTCAAAATGGGTATGACCCGGCTTACGGAGCAAGGGCGCTTAAGCGGCTTCTTCAGAGCGAGATACAGGATTACCTTGCAACAGCGATACTCGAGGGCGAGTTTGCTGACGGCGATACTGTGATGGTCGATTTAAAGGGCAATGAGCTTGTCATGAAAAGGAAGTAAGCTGTAGTTTTTTCGAAATAAAGCGCGAAAACCTTGTTTTGGCAGTCAATTTGTAGTAAAATACCCGTAAAATAACGCACTTAGAGGGGTTGCCATGGGAATTCTCAAATGGATACCTTATAAAGATCTTTTGTTTTTGCAGGAACGCATGGACCGCATATTCGACGAGACGTTTGCTCGGTACGGTGAAAATGTTTCTTCGTGCGTGTGGCATCCGGCCTCCGATATATACGAGACCGAGCATAAGATAATATTAAAGGTCGAGCTGCCGGGCCTGGATATAAATGATATAGACGTCGAGTTGACGGACAACAATCTCGTGCTAAAAGGCGAGCGCAAGCGCAACTCCGGGCTCGAGGGAGAAAAGTACCACAGGATGGAATGTTCCTACGGCATGTTCCACCGGACGTTTTGCCTCTCCGGCGAGATAGACAGGGAAAGCGTTGGAGCGAGCCTTAAAAACGGCGTTCTTGAGATAACTATAAAAAAGTTAAGCAAGGAAACGCATAAACATATCGACGTAAAGGAAGCATAATAACGACATGTCGCCATCTGATAACGCTAAAGACAAGGGCGGCATGGACAGCGCTGCCGTTAAAAAAGACGAGACACGCGGCGCTGCGGCAAACACGGAGCAATTACCCCCGCCCGATTTCTCCACTTTTATAGCCTCGCTTGCCGTTTCGGTGCTCTACAGCCTCGGAGAGGTGGCTGACCCGGAAACCGGCAAGAGCGGCAAAAACCTTACGATGGCGCGCCATACCATAGATATCATCGAAATGTTGAAGCGCAAGACTTCCGGGAACCTCGATGCGAGCGAAAACATGTTCATCGATAAAACGCTTCACGATCTTCGTATGAAGTATATTGAAGCCGCAAAACAGAGTTAGAACAAGGGAGGAATTTCTAAAAATATGATTTCCAGAAAATACGGTCTTCGCACGCTGATTATGGTCGCTGCCATTTCACTTTTTACCGGACTGTGGCTGACAGCGGGGCCGGGTGTTACGGGCAATAGCGATTCTCAAAATTTTTGGAAGGACGCGCCGGACGCAAAGGGTAAAAAGGAAAAGGGCCAGCTCGAAAACGGCGCGCCGCAGTCGTTTTCCTCTCTTGCCAAGAAACTTACGCCTTCGGTCGTAAACATATCCACGACACAGGAGATAAAAAGGCGGCGCGTTCCGTTCCCGGAGTTTAGGACGCAGCCTTTTGAGGAGTTTTTCGACGAAGAGGAGATGGATAAGCTTTTTGGCGGCGACGGCAGCTTCAAACGCCAGAGCCTGGGGAGCGGTTTCATAATCAACAAGGACGGTTATATAGTCACAAATTACCATGTTATCGAGAACGCGGCGGAAATAGTGGTAACGCTCTCGAACGACAGTAAAAAGGAGTATACGGCAAAGGTAATAGGCAGGGACCAGAGCCTCGACCTCGCGCTTATAAAGATAGATGCTACCGAGGAACTGCCCGTAGTGGCTCTCGGAGATTCGGATTCTCTTGATATAGGCGACTGGGTGGTTGCAATCGGCAATCCGTTTGGGCTTGGCGGCACGGTCACTGCCGGAATAGTCAGTCAGAAGGGGCGCGTCATAGACGCCGGCCCTTACGACGACTTCATACAGACGGATGCCTCCATCAATCCTGGTAACAGCGGCGGGCCGCTTTTCAATCTAAGGGGCGAGGTTGTTGGCATAAACACCGCGATAGTTATGGGCGGTCAGGGCATAGGTTTTGCCATACCGGTAAACCTCGCAAAGGGCGTGCTCTTGCAGCTTAAGGAAAAGGGCAAGGCAACGAGGGGCTGGATAGGGGTTTCACTGCAAGACATAACGCCGGACCTTGCGACAAGTTTTGGTCTCTCAAAGCCGTACGGCGCTCTTGTGCCTTACGTGCTGCCAGGGGATCCGGCTGACAAGGCAGGCATGAAGAGCGGGGACGTGATAGTCGCGTTCGACGGCAAGGAAGTAAGCTCTACAAAGGATCTAAGAAGCATAGTTGCCGCTACTGTGCCTGGTTCCACAGTCGACGTGAAGGTAGTCAGGGACGGCAAGGAGCGCGCTTTGAAAATAACTGTCGCAACAAAGAAGGATACTGCCGAGGAAGAGGGCAAGGGACGCGAGACAACCGAGGATGAGGACGAAAAATCCGGCAAAAGGCTCGGTATAGGCGTTACAGATATAACGAAGAGCATTGCCGAGCGCTTCCGCCTCGATTCGACCGACGGCGTTCTCATAGCCTCGGTTAAGCAGGACGGGCTCGGTGCAGAGGCAGGGTTAAGGCGCGGCGACATCATACGCGAGATGAACGGTAAGGCGGTAAAGGATGTTGCCGAATTCAACAAGATACTAAAGGCCGTGAAGAAGGGGATCTTGCGGCTTCGCATAAAGCGCGGCGAGGGCTTCATGTTCGTAACTATCAAGCTTAAGGATTAGGGCCTTTGGCAACCTACATCGTCGCGATAACGGGCGCAAGCGGAGCGGTCTACGGGCTTCGCCTTATCGGCGCGCTTCTTAAGAGGGGAGACGATGTCGAGCTTATCGTCTCCCCTCCTGGTTTTCTTGTTCTCAAGGAAGAGGAAGGTGTGGAGCGCGGCGCGGACGCGGCTTCTTCCATACGAAGATATTTAAAAAAGCGTTCTTGGGACGGCAAGGGGCGGCTTTCTTTTTCGGACAGTTCGGATTTGATGAGCTCTGCCGCAAGCGGCTCAGCGGATATAAGGGGCATGATAGTTTGTCCGTGCTCCATGGGCACGCTTGCAAGGATAGCCACCGGAGCTTCGACGAACCTCATCGAACGCGCGGCTGACTGCATGATAAAGGAGAAGCGCGGCCTTATCCTCGTGCCGAGGGAAACCCCGCTTAGCCCAATACATCTCGAAAACATGTTGAAGCTTTCGAGGATAGGCGTTACCATACTTCCTGCGATGCCCGGGTTCTATCATAAGCCGAAGAAGGTAGAGGATATCGTTGACTTCGTGGTCGGTAAGGTGCTTGACGCGGCTACAGTAGAGAATAATCTCTTTAAGAGATGGAGGGGCGGAAAATGACCGGGAATATATGCAAGACATTGTCCGGCGCGGTATTAGCGGTTCTCTTTCTGGCGTGCGGCGCGGCGTATGCCGATACGCTTAAGCCCTCGCACAAGGTTACGGCAGTCGAGGTCTTTTCCGACCGCGCAATCGTCAAGCGAAGCGCCGACGTTAAGTTCGACAGGGAAGGCGTTTATGAGGTCGAAATATCCCCGCTCCCTCCAAGGCTAAATGAAGAAAGCGTAAGGGTCGAGGCCGAGGGCACTGCCGGCGTCAAGATAGTCGGCGTGGAGCAGAAGACGACGTTTTTGAAAAAATACAGCGACGAAAAGGTAAAGGCGCTTAAAAAAGAACTCGATTCTTTTATAAAGGAAAGAAATTTAATCGATGCCAAGTTCAGGAACCAGGAGGCAGCGAAGAAATTTCTAAACGAGATAAAGTTCAAGACGCACGAGAACATGTCCAGGGACGTGGAAAAAGGAAAGGTAAGCACCGTTGATTGGCAGGGGGTGCTGGACTTCTATATACGCGGACTTAACAAGGCCGATGAAGAGATGTCGTCTCTGACAGTGAAAAGAAAAGAGCTGGATGAGAAAATCAGGGATATCGAAAACGAGCTTGGTTCAATCAACGGCGAGGACGGCGAGGGGCAGCGGAGCGCGGTGATCTCCTTTGACGTTCAAAGGCCCGGCACGCTCAAGGTGGAGCTTTCGTACATGATATTTGGTGTCGACTGGAGACCTTCTTACGACGCGAGGGCGATGACCGCGAAAAATACGGTGGAGCTGACAAGTTACGGAAATGTCCGGCAAACGAGTGGCGAGGACTGGAAGGATGTTTCTCTTACGCTTTCTACGGCAAGGCCGTCGCTTGGCGCGCAGGTGCCCGGGCTTTACCCGTGGTATCTCGCTGCTCCGGTGCGTGTTGATAGGCGCTCTAAGAGCATCAGTTCGAATGTAGGGTTATTTGCCGAGGCTCCTGCCATGGAAGCGGAGGTTGCCTCTGATGTTGCCGAAGAAAGGGCCGCCCCGGTGACAGCCGATATTTCCGGAGGGTTTACTTCTACGGTCTTCAAGATAAAGAAAAAGGCCGATATAGCAAGCGGCGGCGACGCCGTAAGGACGACGATATCCGTCGACAAGCTCGACGCATTGTTCAAGTACAGGACAGTGCCCAAGCTTTCCCAGTACGTATTTCTCGAGGCAGAGGTGAAGAACACGGCAGGGTATCCGCTTCTTCCGGGGAACGTGAACGACTTTATAGACGATAAGTTCGTGGGTTCCTTGAATATCGGCGCGGTCGCGCCCGAGGAGAAGCTTCTTCTCTCGCTTGGCGTGGACGAGGGCATAAAGGTAGAGAGAAAGCTCGTGAAGCACGAGAGGGGTAAGAGCGGTGTGCTTTCGAGTAAAATGCGCGCGTCGTATGTTTATAAGATAGAGGTGACGAACTTCAAGAAGCAGGACGCGGAGGTTACGGTACTCGATCAGTTGCCTGTTTCGCAGGATAAGGATATAGTGGTGGAAACAGACGAGATGACGCCAAAGCCCGAGGAGAAGGGTTGGCAGGGAACGCTTAAGTGGGTGTTGCAGTTAAAACCGGGCGAGAAAAAGGAAATAAGCTTCGGGTTCCACGTGGATTATCCGGAGAACATGCCGGCGCCGTTATAAAAAACCATTAAGGACTGAAAATGCTGGACGTAAAGTATCTACGCGATAACACGGAAGAAGCGGAGAAGCGGCTTGCCGCAAGAAGCGGCGGAGTCGATTTGTCGGCCTTCAAGGAATTAGACCTTAAGCGCAGAAGCATTCTTAAAGAGGTCGAGGCGTTGAAGGAAAAGCGCAATAAAGTTTCGGAAGAGGTCGGGCGCTTAAAGAAAGAAGGCAAGGACGCTACTTCAATTATAAACAGTATGCAGGAAGTCGGCGCGACTATTAAGAAGCTCGACGCAGAGCTTACCGAATGCGACGCAGCGCTTGAGCCCATACTCCTTACCATCCCGAACGTGCCGCACGAGAGCGTGCCTGTTGGCAAAGACGAGAACGATAATAAGGTCGTCCGCACGATAGGCGAGAAGACGGTTTTGAAGTTCAAGCCCAAAGACCACGTCGAGATAGGCGAGGGGCTTGGCATTATGGATTTCGAGAGGGCAGGGAAAATCGCGGGCGCGAGGTTCTGGCTCATGAAGGGCGCCGGTGCTTTGCTTGAGAGGGCGCTTATAAACTTCATGCTCGATATTCACACAAGAGAGCACGGGTATATGGAGGTGTTGCCGCCGTTCATGGCAAAGGCAGAGTGCTTTGTTGGGACGGGGCAGCTGCCGAAGTTCAAGGAGGATCAATTTAAGATTGAGGGCTGGGAGCACTACCTCGCCCCCACGGCCGAGGTCCCTGTTACGAACATCCACAGGGAGGAAATACTCGCAGAAGACGCGCTGCCCATACATTATACCGCCTATACGCCGTGCTTTAGGAAAGAGGCCGGCAGCTACGGTAAAGACATGAAGGGCCTTATTCGTGTGCATCAGTTCGACAAGGTCGAGCTTGTGAAGTTTTCCGTTCCCGAGAAAAGCTACGACGAGCTCGAGACGCTCACAGCGAACGCAGAGGAGATTCTAAAGAGATTGGAACTTCCTTACAGGGTCGTCCTTCTTTGCACAGGTGACATGGGGTTTTCTTCGGCAAAGACCTATGATCTGGAGGTCTGGCTCCCGGCGCAGGATAAATACCGTGAGATTTCGTCCTGCTCGAACTTCGAGGCGTTCCAGGCACGGAGGGCTTCGATAAAGTACCGTCCTGCTGGCGGAAAGAAGGTCGAGCACGTGCATACGCTAAACGGGAGTGGTCTTGCGGTCGGCAGAACGCTTGTTGCGATACTCGAGAACTTTCAGCAACAGGACGGGTCTGTTATAATCCCCAAGGCTCTTCGCCCGTACATGCACGGCATGGAGAGGATAGAGAAGCAGGCGTGATATTTAAAAATTTTTGGAAAGTTTGGAAACCGTGGGTCTAACGACCCTTTTATAAAAAGGTTTTCAAAAAGCGGAGGGTTAGCCTAATGGTAAGGCACCGGTCTTGAAAACCGGCGGGCTTACGCCCTTGAGGGTTCGAGTCCCTTGCCCTCCGCCAGAGTTTACAGCGTACCGGTCGGGAGACCGGGGTGGCATATTTATATGGGTTTTCGGGACTCGAACGAGCGCTTTACGCCGAGCGGGCGGGGAAGAGGAGCTTTTCGGCACGCTTGGAGTTGATATAAGCTTCTAAGCGTAGCGCACCACATTTAGAATGAGTTAATATCGGGGGCTTTCCTTATGGAAAGCCCCCTTTGTTTTCAAGCTGGCTTACGTGCTTGAGGGTTAAAGTCCCTTGCCCTTTGCCGTAGTTTACGCCCTGCTTATTTTAAGGCAAGCAGGGCGTAATTATTTCAGAATTCTTTGGTTTTAGCGAAGTTTTCAAGAGGTGTTTTCTCCGGCATAATATCAAGATGTCGAATTTCCTTTACAAATCAATTACGCGGTGCTATAAAGGTAACACAGGATAACTTTATTTTTTTAGCAGTTTTTTTAAAAAGTGTTATTAAAAATAAAATAAGCATTTAAATATATTTAATGAAAATTTTCAAATAAGGATCGTATCGTTGTTGTATATGCGGCCAATAATTTTCTTGACGGGTTTTATATGAAATCGGCATTTGCAGCATAGCAGAAAAGTGTTTTAAAGACGTTGTAGCAGTGCACCACAAAAACCACCAATAATGAGAGGAAGGTACATCTAATGAAGTGCATCTCTAAGGTATCTGTACTAAGAACACTTGCGCTGCTTACGGCCGTACTGGCTGTATTCTCAGTGCAACCTGCTTTTGCCGCAGACTTTGATATTCTAAGTGGCGATTGGTTTGGAAATCAGACATTGACCGGAAGCCAGACCGGAACCATTGAGGCCGGAGGCGGTATCGATACGTTCGGAGAGGCGGTAATCATTACCAATAATAATAATACCCTCACAAACGACGGAGAGATTTTTACGGATTGGCCCGTAGCTGTTTGGATTGACTCTACCGGTACGGGTAATATCGTGACCAATAACGGCTTTATCAATGCCTGGGACGGCGGTGACGGGTTATGGGTTGAAGGCGGTACGGTAACCAACACCGGCACCATATTGAGTGAATGGTGGGGTGTAGGAGCTATTATTGACGGCGGTACCGTAACCAACAGCGGTGAGATACTTTCCTGGGCGGATGCAGTGCAGCTCAACGGCGGCACGCTGACCAACAACGGTCTCATATTCTCCAATGACGGTGGTGTTGGTGTAAATATGGTCAACGGCACGTTAACCAACACCGGCACCATATTGAGTGAATGGTGGGGTGTAGGAGCTATTATTGACGGCGGTACCGTAACCAACAGCGGTGAGATACTTTCCTGGGCGGATGCAGTGCAGCTCAACGGCGGTACGCTGACCAATAGCGGTCTCATATCATCCACTGACGGTGGTTTCGGTGTAAATATGACCGGCGGCACGCTAACCAATGACTTCGGCGGCACGATATCTGCTTGGAGCGATGCAGTAAGTATGACCGGCGGCACGTTAACCAACAACGGATTCATATTTTCTGAGTCAGGTGACGGTGTATATGTGGTTGACGGCACGGTAATCAACACCACCGACAGCATCATACTCTCATCCAATAACGGAGTAGTTCTTGACGGCAACAGCACGCTGACCAACAGCGGCGTAATAAATACTACGTTTGGCGCCGGAGTGTTGCTTTTTAGCGGCACTGTAACCAACAGCGGCAATATACTCTCCGAGTTAGGCTATGGAGTGCGTATAATTGGCGGCACGCTAACTAACAGCGGCAATATACTCTCCGATCTCGGCAACGGAGTTTATATGAGTAGCGGCACGTTAACCAACACCGGTAGTGGCAGCATAAGTGCTCTTGGTGGCAACCCCACAGTGTGGCTTGACGGCGGCGGCACATTGACTAACAACGGTCTTGTAAGCACATATGCAGCTGAAGTTGGGGTGTTTATTAATGACGGCACATTAATCAATAACGGCTTAATCCAGGGTAATGGAACATTTATACCTGTACTGGTGCAGGGTTTGGGCGCCGGCGGCATGGTAATTAATACCGGCACCATAGATGGCGGTTATTATGGGGCATTTATTATAGACGGAGGTGCGCTAACGAATACCGGCACTATGCAAAATAACATTTATACCGGAGCTGTAGTGGTAAATAGCGGCACTCTAACGAATAGCGGCACTATGCAGGGCGGTGTGGTCGGGCTAATAGTCACGCCAGGAGGTACGGCAAGCAATACAGGCATCATAGAAGGCGGTGAAGTTGGCGCGCATGTTAATGGCGGCACGCTGACAAATACCAATATCATACAGGGTGGTTTAGCCGGAGTAGCTCTTGAAAATAACGGCACTTTAACCAACAGCGGTATTATCAGCGGCGCTTGGTATTCCATTGTTGATGTAGGTGGCCTGGACTTACCCGCCGGCACCGACAGCACCCTGAACATCCATCCGGGCTCGCAGCTTTTAGGACCAATCGACCTCGGAGTAGGGGATATGGACATAGTAAACATCTACGGCGGCGGAACTACTTCGTATAGCGTGGATTTTGTGGGCGCAGAGCAGATAAACGTCTTCGGCGCAGGCGGTCCGGCCTTTGTTAACGGCACCACGGTCACTGTTGTAGGCCAGTCAAACGGAGCACAGAGACAGGCCTCGAACATCGGCGCCACCACCTCTTCCGTGCATAATGTTGCTTTGAGCCACCTTAATCACGGCGCGCCGGGCGGCACTGGGTACGCAAACAGCCGCAGACCGCTGCAGGTCGCGGCACTCGAGCTTGCCCCGGGCATGCTCCATGTTTCCGAGCCTTCCAAGGCGTGGACAGAGGTATTTACCTTTAAAAGAAATAACGAAGGCAGCGCCACCGTATTTTCCTCGGAGCACGAGGGCAGCGGCGTTGTGCTCGGCTATGATTTCGACCATTCCAACACGCGCATAGGCGTGCTGGCTGGTTTTGCGGCATCTTCGTCCGAGACAGATAACGTAAAGTCCGCGAAGATAGATACGACCAGCATGTACCTTGGCGCTTACGGCCGCTTCCACCTGGGCTTTGCCAACTTTACCGCGAGCCTCATCGGCGGTATGGAGAACCACGAGAACACGCGTTATGTGCAGTATCTTCTTACCACCGAAAAGGCAAAGGGCGACAACACAAGCTACTTCATCAGCCCGTCTCTCGGGCTCGGCTCTGCGTATAAGGCAGGCGACGGCTTCGAGCTTAGGCCTTCGGTAAGCGTATCCTACGCAATGGCAGAGTACGACGGTTATCAGGAAAAGGGCACCACAGCGCAGAACTTGAAGGTAAAGGGCTACGGCGCGAGCTCTCTTACAAGCTCGGCGCAGCTTGCCGTTGCCTCCGTTGGCAAGGGCGGCGAGGTGGAGCTTAGGGCAGGAGTAAGGGCGCGTCAGACTGAGGCCGACAGCGTAAGCGCGAACCTCGCGGGCGTGAGCTTCAAGTACGGCGCTGCAGAGGATGAGAAGATAAGCGGCGGCTACGGCGGCGTGTACGTGCGCTATAGCCTCGGCGATAGAACGAACTTTACCGTTGACGCGGAGATGGCGAACCTTGGCCACGGCGACGAAAAGGAGTTCTTCGGAACACTTGGT